>NZ_CAWPAV010000121.1:0-39424 GCF_963885725.1 Proteus sp. G4380 | reverse complement strand
TATATCTATAAAAGTATAAATACTAATCAGCAAGTTGATATTAGTCGTTTACTTTATCGGGATAGTAAGAAGAAGATAATATTAAAAGGCATATTAAAGCATAAAAAAGTAAGAACGGAATTAGCCAAACAGCCGATATTAATCAATAGCCCAACATTAACATCATTATCATTAGCCCCTCAATATCATTTTAATCTGACATCAGGTTATTTATCTATTAATCCATCAGCAGAAATTGGGTTGTCTTTTTTTGGGGCATCACCTGATTATATTGCTGAAAACTCACCCCGAAGCCACTATAGAAAATTGAGTCTAAATATACATTATCAATATTTATTTCCTTACTCTGTCTCCTATATTACGTCTTTTTATGGTCAATATACATCTGATAATCTTTATAGTGTGGAAAAAATAACCATAGATGGATTAAATGCGGTTCGTGGTACTAAACAAAATAAGCTTAGTGCCAATAGAGGACTTTATTGGCGTAATGAAATTAATACACCATGGATAAATTCATTTTTAGGTCAATGGCGTTTTATTACGGCTGTTGATTATGGCGTTATCTATTCTGATCAATATGAAACAAAGCAGCAGTCTTTATTAGCTGGCGCTATGGGGCTTTCATTTTATCGTTCCCCTTTTTCTTCACAACTATTGATAAACAAACCATTCATTTATCCAAAGTGGTCAAATGCTAACCAATGGTCTTTATCTTGGTCAATTTCTTTTGCTCTTTAAATAAGGAATTTTTTATGCATAAAAAGGATATTTCGCGAAAACAGCGTTTAATAAGCTATTGTGTTATTTATTTAACCGCTATTTACCCATTGCATCCTGCTTGGGGCTCTGTCATTACTTCATCTGATAAAACGATAACAATAAACCAGCAAAATAATATTCCTATTATTAATATTGCAACACCTAATGACAGTGGTGTTTCTCATAATAGATTTAATGTCTTTAATGTTAATAAACAGGGGGCAGTACTTAATAATTCGCAAGTTGATGCTAATAGTCAATTAGCAAAAAAAATATCTGCTAATAAAAATTTAAAAGGTAATACGGCTAATTTAATTATTAATGAAGTTGTCGGTAATAGTCGTTCACAGTTATTAGGTAAATTAGAAGTTGCAGGACAACAAGCGGATGTTTTAATTGCTAATCCTAATGGAATTAGTTGTGATGGTTGCTCATTTATTAATACTCCATCAATTACTCTCACGACGGGAAAGCCTCAATTTAGCCCTCAAGGTACCTATTCGGCACTAGAAGTAAAAAAAGGCAGTATTGTTATTGGTAAGCAAGGTATGAATGCCGATTTGCAAAATTATGCCGATATTATTAGTCGTAGTATTGAAATAAATGGAAAGATAAATGCTAAAAATCTCTCTTTAATGCAAGGGAATAACCATATTGATTTCGGCAAAGGGACAGTAAATAGCATTAATGGAGAAGGTGTAAAACCGACCGTCGCTATTGATACAAAAGCATTGGGTGGAATGTATGCCAATCAAATACGCTTAGTTAGCACAGAAAAGGGGGTCGGTGTTAATTTAACTGATATTCAAACAAAACAAAATAGTATCAATTTAACAGTTGATGGCAAAATTACCTTTAATGGCAATATTCAATCTGAGCAAGATATTAATGTTAGTAGCAAAGCGCTACAAATGAATAGTAATGCCAGCTTAAAAGCGCAAAGAGATATTACATTAGCAACTAATACGCTAACGAATCATAGTGATATTATCGCAGAAAAGGATATGCGTTTATTCGTAGATAAATTCACTAATAAAGGTGAAAAAGCGCTTATTCAAGCAAAAGATAATTTATGGATACAAAAAAATGCACAGGGTGAACCAAGTAGTTTAATTGAAAATCAATCAGCCACCATAAAAACAGAAAAGGGTGATTTGATTATTAGAACCAAGAAATTGGTTAATGAATCTATTACTCCTTTATTTAAAGAAATAAAGCAAGAGCCTGATTCTACATCGTCTATAAATATAGGTACTCATTTTCTTCATCCTTACAATAGTCCTACGAATAATTTCCTTATAATTATTTTACTTGCTGAATTAAAAGAACTCTCTGATAAAAAGTGGTTTGATATATTAGATTTAAAAAATAATGGAGGTGTTAATGTAGAACGCTCATTATTTGAAAAGAATAAAAAGTATGTTCCTAGTGTTATTTATTCTGGTAAAAATTTATATATACAATCTAACGAGTTTTTTAATACCCAATCTGATATTTTTGCAACTAATGATCTTATCGCAACGGGAAACAATGCAAAAGTATACTATTATCGGTTTGGACACCTTAATAAATGGGATCTTTATTCTCATGATAATGCTCATATTTTTTATCGAGATGATGTAAATAAATATAATATTGATGAAACTAAATTTCAAAAAATAGTTCATTTTATTCCCTTTACTAAAACTGGAAGTCATTATGAATTTATTGTAGATAGTGCTTCTGAATATATGATAAAAGCAGGTAATAATTTAGTTTTAGATTTTAAAGATAGTATAGCGTTAGAACGTAAATTTCCATTTTTAGAAAAAGAAATTAAAAAGTATAGAAGAATATCTGATTTTGAAAGTACTATATTAGCTAAAAATATACTATTAAATGCTAATAATTTAAATATCTCATTAAATTTAAAATCAAGTAACTCTTTATCTGTTATTGCTAATAAAAATATAAATATAAGTAATTCAAATTTATTATCTGGTGATATTATAAATTTAACAGCAATTGATAATGTTAATTCTGAAAATATAGATGTAACGGCAAAGCATTTTTCCATCATAACTAAGAATGGAGATATTAATTATTCATTTAGCCCTATAGCCTCTTATACTCTGAATAGCATTAAGGCACCATTTATTGATGTGTCTGAAAAAATAGACTTTTATTCAGGTAAAAACATTTACATTTCAAATGTAATAATTAATGAATCAAATGAAAAAAGTTTATCAGCATTAGAGAATATTAAAATAAAACGCGATGAGTCTTTATTTTTCAACCTAATGCCAAATTTTAGAGATGAACAATATATTTCAGCGTTTTTATTTAATATGGGGCTTTGGAAAAGTAAGAATAATATAAGCTTGATGGCTGATAAAGATATTGTTAGTCAGGGAATAAAATATTATAGTAACAAAGAAATAACTTTTAATGCAGGACAAGATATTTTTCTTGCCTCCAAATTAATAAAAGAAGCAGCTCCTTTTTTCAGTGATATTCATTACCCCCAACTACAATCTAAATTATTTTCAGATAATAACCTTATTTTAAATGCCGCGCGTGATATTGATTTAAGTTCAACAGTATTAAATTCAAAAGATAAAGTTATTGTATTAGCGGGTAGAAATATAAAACTGGGTGCAAATGCTTATTCCGCCATCAAAGATCCCCACGAAGATGCGCAAGACATTCAATATGCCACCACATCCATTATGGGAAATAAAGGTATTTCTATTGCATCATCAGGCTCACTCACAACAGAAGGAAGTTCACTTAAATCAGAGGGGGATATTGCTATTTCCAGTGGTGGCAATATCCAATTGGGATCAGTAAGAACACATTTTCGTAAAGAGTCGGACTCAGAGTTAGAAGAACTTCGTAAACAAGTCAGTACTGAAATTAATAGCGGTAATCATCTAACACTATTATCTGAGGGCAGTATTTTATTTCAGGCCTCTCAATTGGCTGCTAATAAAAAGATGGATATTGCTGCTAAAGGTGGATTTCTTTATGCACAGGCAATGGAAGAATCCAGTTACTATGAAGAAGAAAAGAAAAAATGTAATTGGTGGACACTGTGTGCGACTAAAAAGAAATATACCAAAACATTTAATAACACAACGAATAAAGTTACCGAGTTTATTGCTAATGACGATATTAATTTAATAGCTAAAGATGATATCACTTTAGAAGCAAGCAAATTAGAGACAGCAAAGAATGCCAAATTAACCAGTAAAACAGGAGGCATTAATTTTAAAGCGGTGAAAGATACTGCTTTTAAACAAGTTATTACTCGTTCAAAAGATATATATATCACTCAACGTAATCAGGGATACACCAAGGGAACATGGCTATTACCTGAACTCTATATTGGCGGAAAGCTGACTATCGATGCGCCAAAAGGCATATCTGCAGATATTAAAGCCAAAAAAGAGCAATCTTTAGAGCAGGCATTAACTGCCTTAAGTAACACACCAGAATATGCTTGGCTTAATGCGCTCCAACGTCAAGAAAATATTAATTGGAATTTAGTGAAAGACACTTATTCCAGTTGGGATGATAAAACCCAGC
The DNA here is from genome assembly GCF_963885725.1 of Proteus sp. G4380. Taxonomy (NCBI): domain Bacteria; kingdom Pseudomonadati; phylum Pseudomonadota; class Gammaproteobacteria; order Enterobacterales; family Morganellaceae; genus Proteus; species Proteus sp. G4380. The sequence continues at coordinate 35,095 of NZ_CAWPAV010000121.1, read as the reverse complement.
AGTTAAATCCAGTTGTTGGTGCGGTTATTGCCATAGCGGTAGGGGTTGCAACTTATGGTACGGCAACAGCTGCCTCAATAGGAGGAATGGCAAGTAATGCAACTATTGCTGCAGGAGCCTCTGCGGGGGTTGCGTCAACGGCATCAGTTGCGGCACAAGCCGGTTTTGCTTCTTTAGTTTCGCAAGCTGCGGTCTCTTTAGCCGAAAATCAAGGCAATATTTCTAAAACATTTGGCGCCTTAAGTCGCAGTGATACGGTGAAATCCATTGTCACCAGTATGGCCGTTGCAGGCACCTTGCAAGGTCTTGACCAATTTATGGGTTGGGATCAAGCAATACAGGGGGGAACATTACCGACAACAGGCAAGTTGCTTGCGACGGATAATGCCACATGGACTCAAGTTGCTCAACGCGTTGCCTCACAGTCAGTAGTGAGTTCTACACTGGGCACAGCCATTCAAGGTGGCAGTTTTATTGATAATTTTAAAACTGCGCTATTAAGCCATATCGGCAGTCAATTTCACGCTGAAGGTGCCAATCTCATTGGTGATAACGGTGCGATATTAGGGCATGCAGGAAAGGTTTTAAGCCATTCTGTTGTTGCAGGAGTGAGTGCTGAAATTGCAGGAGGCAGTGTAACAGGTGCAGTAGCCGGCGCCTTGGCAGCAGAAATAGCGGCAATATCGCTACAAAGTAAATTATTTGAGCCTAGTTATTTAAATGAAACTGACAGACAAGTTGCATTAATTCAAGAGGCACTACATGGCAATGAAGGAAAAACACAGCTCACTAAATTAATTGGTGCACTGACAGGCGCTATTGTGACTCGTAAGCCTGAGGGCGTATTTTCTGCGGCTAATTCTGCGGAGTTAGTTTATCGACATAATTACAGCGAACATATGCTTTCAAAGCTAGCACTAGAAAATAATAAGGACATAATTGCAGCGTCAAAAGGTGATGTTGCAGCAGCAGAAAGAGTTGTAAATCGACAAAATGCAGGGATGATTGCGATTGCTCTTGGTTTAGGAGGAAGTGCGAGCATTATTGGTGGTCACACTGTTATTGCAGCAACACCAGAACTTATTGCTATTACGCAAGCTGCATTTAGTACATGTAAAGCTAATTGGGTTTATTGTGCTAATCAGCTAGGTATTAATATCGCTGGGATATCAGCTCCAGAAGCTGCAATCGCTGGTGTCACCGTTGGTACTGGTTATAAAGTATTAGCTAGTTCAGAAGAAAGTGCTAAAGCTTTCTCTAGCATGTTAGCTAATAGTTCAAAGTCTTTAATGACTTCAGGAAAATTAAATATAACTGCTATAAAACCGATAGTAGAACAAGAAAAATTATTAATAACTACCAACAAAAAAGCTATTGAAATAATCAATAACGGGGAGTTTATAATATATTCAGGAGTAACTACGAATGGATATAAAGTATCTAATGGAGCCAAAACCGTAGTTTTTAAAAATGAATTAGAACATCCTATTGTTCAATCTAGGATTAATATTAAAGTGGGAGATGTTGAATCAGGTTGGTTGCATGTACAAAAACGTCATTTTTCAGGAGCGCAAAATGCTAGCCAATTTACGCTTAGTGAACAGGAAATTAAAGATATATTATTAAGTCCTGCTGTCATTAAGATTCCTATTAATAAAACGAGAGAATCATATAATAAAAACACCAATAGTATTGATATTTTGTATGAAAGAGTGATTCAGCTTGATAAAAATATAGGAATTGATAAATTTAGTAAACAGCCAACTAACATAATTACTATGCTCACAGATAAAAATGGAAATTTAATAACTACTACCCCTGGGGAAATAAAGTGATGACAAATGAAGCTTTTTTAAAATTTAAGGATTCAGAAAATAAAATTATCATTCCGTACCTCAAAAAAGTATTTCCATCATTGAAATCAGCATGTTGTTTATATCATATGATAGAACAATTAGAGGATGTTTATACTTACTTAATTAATAGCAAGGATGTTATTTTTATTGAAGTGTCGAGGTTAAATAATTCTATTAACCATACGGATATTTTATCAATTAAAGATTATGCTATTATGAAAAAGGGGAAACAATATCATCGTTATATGAAAGAGATTATTGCTTTATCAAATAGTGAGATAATTAAATGATAGTTTATGGATGGAATATTAGATTAATAAATTATATATAACAATACAATTATAACGTTAAAAATCCATTGTATTGGCAAAGTATTAATTGCATCAATAAAAAAAGCTTTTACACGTTGTATTAGTCGAAAAACCATCACTTAATATAATTTTTAAAATATCAATTAAGTGATGGTGTTATTTTTACTGAAAATCCATCATGCTAATAATTAACATAATGTGGCGATAATCACCTGATCGGCATTAAATAACGCTGTTACGGTATCATTAATATGTAGCTTTTGTTGTGTAACATGCTGGTTAGAACAAGTCGCACACACTTCTAGTCCACCTTCTAACGTTACCACTAATTCACTATTTTCATTGCCCGTTTCAATTTGGGTTAGGGTGCCTGATAGCGCATTGTCATATTGTTGTGCTACAGAGGCGCCTTTTTCTATATTGACCCATGGCGCTTTAATTAAAACGAGTACTTCTTTGCCTTCTTTAAGATTTAGACGATCGGCGCTTTTTTCAGTTAACGCCGCGCGAATAACCGTTTTTTGATCAGCAAGCTGAACATTAACATGTTGTTGTACTTGTAAGTGATCGCGTTCAATAATGGTGCCAAAAAATTGGTTTCTGGCACTGGTCTGTAACGAAAAACGTGAAATAGCCGCTAAAAGGCTGTCTAAAGGTAATGAATCGTCTTTTAATACATCAAAGGCTTTTTGTTGAATTTGTCCTAGTAGATCATAAAGTTGTAGTAAGCGTTCACAATAATGAGTCAGTGTAGCGCCTCCACCCCCTTTACCGCCAGTTGCTCTATCAACCAGGAGTTCGTCAGCCAGTTGATTCATTTCATTGATGGCGTCCCAAGCACTTTTATAACTAATGCCCGCCATTTTCGCCCCTTGGCTAATTGAGCCTGTTGCTTTAATTTGTTTTAACAGCGCAACACGGCGTGGATCAGCAAAGAGCTTATCTTGAAGTTTCAGTGTCAGTAATATTTCTGCTTGCATAATGATAGGCTTCTTCTGGTTTGTCTGTTTATCGCATTTTTTGTGCCGACACAAAACGATAATTCTCTAGAATAGATACAACTATAGCGTTATTATTCGTTATTCGTGAAGAAATGCCAACTCTGGCTTTCCGAATATACCATGATAAAGAGGTTATCATGTTTGAATTATTGAAAAGTTTAGGGTTCGCTCTCTTGATGGTACCTGTTGTGATGGTACTTATCATGGGCATTATTTATGGTTTAGGCGAGATTTTTAACTTAATTTCACCTAGTCAGTCAAAGGCTGATAAAAAAGCATAATTACCCCTCTATTTAGAACAGCCCTTTATTGTGAAGGGCTGTTTTTAATACTCCTAAAATACTCCTCAAATACTCGTCATACTTCAAGTTGTAGCGTTGTTGACTGCGTTCATTCGCACTAGTCACATACTGATGTATGCTCCTAGCGACTCATTCACTTGTCGCCTAGCTACACCTTGAATTATTTAGAGTATTTATCTTTTATCTATTTAACTTCAAGTTGTCGCGGTATTGACTGAATTTCTATCTCCATTGCTATCTCTACTTTTGTCTCCGTATTCCTTGAATTATTTAGAGTATTTATCTTTTAGCTATTTAACTTCAAGCTATCGCGGTATTGACTGCGTTTATTTGCACTAGTCACATACTGATGTATGCTCCTAGCGACTCATTCACTTGTCGCCTAGCTACACCTTGAATTATTTAGAGTATTTATCTTTTATCTATTTAACTTCAAGTTGTCGCGTTGTTGACTGAATTTCTATCTCCATTGCTATTTCTACTTTTGTCTCCCTATACCTTGAATTATTTAGAGTATTTAGCTGTTAGCTATTTAACTTCAAGTTGTAGCGTTGTTGACTGAATTTCTATCTCCATTGCTATCGCCATTTTTGTCTCCCTATTTATCGCTATATTTATTGATATATAACCAATTTTAATCAACTTATCCTTTCATTTTACGTTATATCTTGATATATACAGCGTGGTTATTGTCCTATTTAAGTGGAACTCAACATGAAAAAATTATCAGGTAAGTTACTGGCTGGTGCGATTATCTCTTTTGCTTTAGTGAGCCAAAGCATGGCATCGGAAAAAATAACGGTATTTGCGGCGGCTTCTCTCACTAATGCGCTTAATGAAATTTCGGCACAATATAAACAGGAAAAACAAGCGGATGTCGTTGCTTCTTATGCATCCTCTTCAACACTTGCTCGCCAAATTGAGCAAGGAGCACCTGCAAATCTATTTATTTCTGCCGATCAGCAGTGGATGGATTATGTTATTAATAAGAATTTAATGGTGACTGATTCACGACATACATTATTAGGTAACGACTTAGTGTTAATTGCTCCTAAAGATAGCAAATTAAACAATGTTGTTATTAATAAGGATACTAAATGGAAATCCTTACTTAATGGTGGAAAATTAGCTGTGGGTGATCCAGATCATGTACCTGTTGGTATCTATGCTAAAGAGTCATTAGAATATTTAGGTGCATGGGATGTGGTGAGTCCGGAAATGGCACGCACTAATAATGTTCGCAGCGGCATGGCATTAGTTGAACGAGATGAAGCACCATTAGGTATTGTCTATGGCTCTGATGCTGTTGCCAGTGACAAAGTGAAAGTGGTTGGGGTATTCCCAACTGATAGTCACAAACCTGTTGAGTATCCAATGGCAGTTGTAAAAGGACAGGATAATAAAGCTGTTCGTGATTTTTATGACTATCTAAAAACACCTCAAGCCGCAGAAATATTTAAGAAATACGGCTTTAGCCCACTTTAGGAATTATACTTTTGGAGATGTTAAGTGAATACGAATGGCAAGCGATTCTTTTAAGCCTTAAGGTATCGACAATTGCAGTAATAATTAGTCTTCCTTTTGGTATATTGATGGCTTGGCTATTAGTTAGGGTTCGTTTTCCCGGTAAATCATTGCTTGATAGCATTATTCATTTACCTTTAGTTTTACCTCCCGTTGTTGTTGGTTATCTATTATTAATTAGCATGGGGAGACGCGGATTTATTGGTGAATGGCTATATAATTGGTTTGGATTTAGTTTTACCTTCAGTTGGCGAGGGGCGGCACTTGCCTCAGCTGTTGTGGCATTTCCACTGATGGTAAGAGCAATTAGACTAGCACTAGAAGCTGTCGACCAACGTATGGAACAAGCGGCAAGAACATTAGGCGCATCACCATTACGTGTCTTTTTTACTATAACGTTACCATTATCTATGCCCGGCATTATTGCGGGGATCGTATTGGCCTTTGCTCGCTCATTAGGTGAATTTGGCGCCACAATCACTTTCGTCTCCAATATTCCAGGGGAAACCAGAACGATCCCTTTGGCTATGTATACGTTAATTGAAACACCGGGGGCAGAAATGGATGCCGCCCGTTTATGTGTCATTGCAATTATTTTGGCGCTCGTCTCTTTAATGGCTTCAGAGTGGCTAACTCGTTGGGGGCGTAAAAGATTGGGGGGCGTATGCTAGAGATGAATTTTAAACAGACACTGGGCTCTTTGTGTCTGGAAGTGAATACTCAATTACCAACAGAAAGTATCACGGCGGTATTTGGCTTATCTGGCGCAGGTAAAACGTCGCTCATTAATGTGATTGGTGGTTTAACCAAACCTGATTCAGGACATATTGTGTTAAATAATCACACATTGGTGGATATTGAGAAGAAAATTTATCTGCCACCCGAAAAGCGCAAAGTAGGCTATGTATTTCAAGATGCACGACTATTTCCTCATTATACCGTAAAAGGAAATTTACTTTACGGTATGTCACCAACAATGAAAGTACAGTTTGATAGAATTATTTACCTATTAGGTATCGAACATCTACTTTCGCGTTTTCCTATTACGCTATCTGGTGGTGAAAAACAACGTGTGGCTATTGGACGTGCATTATTAACTGCACCCGATATTATGCTAATGGATGAACCATTGGCCTCTCTTGATTTACCCCGCAAGCGTGAATTATTACCCTATTTAGAAAAACTTTCACAAGATGTACAAATACCTATTTTGTATGTGAGCCATAGTCTAGATGAGATTATTCGACTTGCTGATAATGTGATTGTTATGGATGCCGGAAAAATTAAGGCAATGGGTAAGTTAGAAGATGTTTGGGCCAGTAGTGCATTACGCCCTTGGTTACAAAAAGAGACGTTAAGCAGTGTTGCAAATGTTATGGTCGTTGAACATCATAGCCATTATGCGATGACGGCGACCGCCTTTGGTAATCAAGTACTGTGGTTGCCACAAATAGAGGCAAAAATAGGTCGCGATGTGCGCGTTCGTATTGATGCTTCAGATGTATCGTTAACTACCACTCGCCCATCAAATAGTAGTATCCGTAATATATTACATATGAAAGTGGTCGAAATGATCAAACATGATGATCAGGTAGATGTGAAACTGGTTAATGATGGCAATTATTTATGGGCGCGAATCACCCCTTGGGCGAGAGATGAACTCAATATTCAAGAAGGGCAGTGGCTTTATGCGCAAATAAAAAGTATTTCACTAAATCGCCATCTTTAATTTATTGATTTATAAAAATAAAGCCTCGTCATAGATGAGGCTTTGTTGTTTGAATAGCAAGTAGTTAAGACAAAATATATTTATGAATAGTCTCTGCAATACCGGGCTGATTATTATTTTTAGTCACCAGTTTAGCGCGTGCTTTGACCTCATCTGATGCGTTACCCATAGCAACACCTAAACCAACGTGCTCTAACATACTTAAGTCATTGAAGTTATCACCAAACGCCATAACATCACTCATCTTCATGCCATTGGCTTCAACCCAACGCTGTAAACGGCGACCTTTGCTATTACCTTTCTTGGCGATATCAACTTGATCGACCCAAGACCATTCACACTCTAAGCCGACTTGTTGTTCTACTTGTTCGATTAAAGCACGTAACTCATCGTGATTGGGGGTTGTGGTCGCTATTTTCCAGATAGAATCAACATGATGCATTGCTTGGTAAAAATCATCTACTTTGACTAAATTAGGGCGTTGTGCCAGAGGAAGAGTATCAGCCCAATTAAGTGTACGTTGTACGGCAGCGGTAAGTTGATCATACATCATTGCATCATCTGCATAGACTAAATGATGCACATCGGTTTGTTTAACCAAGTCGAGTACCGCGCGTGTTTCTTCGGGGGTTAAAGGATCAGATTCAAGCACTTTTTTACCGAGGTAGTCGTAAAGATAAGTACCATTACAACAGATAGCGGGTGTATCAAGATCTAGCGCTTGATAGAATGGATGAATAGCAACATGGTGACGACCTGTTACAATGAGTACTTTAACGCCCGCTTTTCTGGCAAGATTAAGAGCAGTTAAAGATCCCGGTAGGATACGTTTTTGGTCATCAAGCAATGTGCCATCAAGATCCAGTGCAATAACGCGGTACGACATAATAAGCCCCTTGATAGTATAAAGATGCAATGATGCTGATGTTACACGTTAACCTAGCAAAGATAAACTAGCTTAATCGTGACAGGTATCAGTTGGTTAAGTTATTATTCTTTATAAATCAATAGGTAATCGATTTTAAGGAGAAAGGATGAAACAGGTAGTCTACGTAGCAAGTCCAGAGAGTCATCAAATCCATGCGTATACATTAAATAGCGCGGGAGAGATGCATCTACTGCAGGTTGTTGAGGTTGCAGGACAAGTTCAACCTATGGTGGCTAGTGCAGATGGAAAACATCTTTATGTTGGCATTCGTCCTCATTTTAGTGTGGTGACCTTTGAAATCGCACCTGATGGCCAGTTAGAACAAAAAGCAATAACGGCAATTCCAAGTGCACCAGTTCATCTGTGCTTGGATAAAACAGAACGTTTTTTGTTTGTTCCTTCTTATCACCAAGGTAACTTAGCGGTATTGCCGATTAATCAACAAGGTATTGCTCAAGCGCCGATACAACTTATTGAAGGATTAAATAAACCACACTCTTCTAATATTGATTGGCATAACAAGCAGCTTATTGTTCCCTGTTTAGGTGAAGATCATATTCGTCTATTTAATCTTTCAGAAGAGGGACATTTAAGTGAAGCGCGTAGCGAAGAGTTAACCACAGCAATAAATGCAGGGCCGCGTCATTTAGCGTTCAATCCTAATGGCGAAGTGTTTTATTGCCTTAATGAATTAGATGCAACAATCAATGTTTATCGCCGTATGGGTGATCTTTATCGTTTAATGCAAACCATCGATATTGTGCCAGAAACTTTCAATAGCACACGTTGGGCCGCTGATATCCATATTACCCCAGACGGTCGTTTCCTCTATGCCAGTGAACGTTCGGAAAGCTTGATGAGTGTAATGGCAGTTTCAGAAGCAGGGGATCATCTACAACCTGTAGGTCATTATACAACACAGACACAACCACGCGGTTTTAATCTTGATAATACAGGAAATTATCTCATCTCTTGCGGTCAGAAATCTGATTTTGTCTCTGTTTCTCGTATTGATAGGCAAACCGGCGCATTAACGGAATTAGCTTGTTACCCAGTCGGAAAAGGGGCGATGTGGGTCACTGTAGTCACCAAATAAGTATTGCTTGCTCTCTAGCGGTAGATGATGCCGCTAGAGATATTAAAACAAAATAATTAATTGGTAAGATTAACCGCTTTCTCAATTGCTTGAGTGAGTTTAGTGAGCTTTTCAGGTGATATAATATAAGGAGGCATAATATAAATCAGTTGACCAAAAGGTCGTATCCAAACCCCTTCATCGACAAAGTATTTCTGTAGTTTAGCCATATTGACTGGCTCAACCATTTCTACGACACCAATAGCACCAAGTACCCGCACATCTTTAACGCTTTTTGCTTGCTTTAAGGGTAACAATTCGGTTTTAAGTTGATCTTCAATTTGGGCGACTTGATTAACCCAGTGACCTTGCTCTAATAGTGATAAACTAGCATTCGCTACCGCACAGGCAAGAGGATTCCCCATATAGGTAGGGCCATGCATAAAGCAACCTGCATCACCTTGGCTGATAGTATCGGCAATATGGCGTGTAGTTAACGTGGCGGATAGCGTCATATAACCACCTGTTAATGCTTTACCTACACACATAATATCGGGGGAGATCCCCGCGTGTTCACAAGCAAATAATTTACCGGTTCTGCCAAATCCAGTGGCGATTTCATCGGCAATTAATAACACATTAAATTCATCACATAACGCTCGAGCTTGTGTTAAATACTCTGGGTGGTATATGCGCATACCACCAGCCCCTTGGACGATTGGCTCTAGCATCACAGCGGCAATATGTTGATGATGTTGCGCTAATGTGGTGCGTAAAGCGTCTATATCAGTAACGTCCCACGGTTGATAAAATCCGGTTTTTGGCGCTTCGACAAACAGATGATTCGGCAGGTAGCCTTTGTAGAGACTATGCATCGAATTGTCAGGATCACACACCGACATCGCGCCAAAAGTATCACCATGATAACCGCGTTTTAATGCCACAATGCGCTGGCGTTTTTCACCTTTTGCCTGCCAATATTGCAATGCCATTTTTATCGCCACTTCAACCGCTACAGAGCCTGAATCAGCGAGGAAAATACACTCTAGTGGTGCGGGAGTGATAGCCAATAGTTTTCGACATAGAGCAACCGCTGGGGGATGGGTGATACCGCCAAACATCACATGGGACATTGCTGCTAGTTGTTCTGTTACCGCCGTATTGAGTTCAGGGTGGTTATAGCCGTGGATCGCAGCCCACCATGAAGACATACCATCAATTAATTGTTTGCCATTCGCTAAAGTGAGTTCAACCCCTTTTGCACTTACGATTGGATAAGCCGGTAATGGGTTACTCATCGAGGTATAAGGGTGCCAAATATGGCGTAAATCAAAAGCAATATCATCGGGTGTCATTTTACTTTCCAGTTAATCATGTAAACCTAGCGTGATCAATTTTAGTTGACATGATAACCCTATTATTTAAACTGGCAATCACTTTTGAACAGGAGAATGTATTGTGAGTACGTTAAAACGTTGGACATTAAAAGAAGCTAGGGCACTGTTTGATATGCCATTTTTAGATTTGGTTTTTCAAGCGCAACAAGTGCATCGTCAACATTTTGATCCTTCACAAATTCAAGTCAGCACCTTACTGTCGATAAAAACAGGCGCTTGTCCTGAAGATTGTAAATATTGTGCCCAAAGTGCGCGCTATAAAACAGGGTTAGAAAAAGAGCGCTTAATGGAAGTACAACAAGTGATTGAATCAGCCAAAAAAGCAAAAGCAGCAGGTTCAACCCGTTTTTGTATGGGCGCGGCTTGGCGTAATCCACATGAGCGTGATATGCCTTATCTTGAGCAGATGGTCAAAGAAGTGAAAGCGCTAGGTATGGAAACCTGTATGACATTGGGTAAGCTTGATGATTCACAAGCCTCACGCTTAGCACAAGCCGGACTGGATTTTTATAACCATAATCTTGATACATCACCTGATTTTTACGGTAGCATTATTACCACCCGGACATATCAAGACCGTTTAGATACCTTAGATAAAGTACGTAATGCTGGCATTAAAGTGTGCTCTGGAGGCATTTTAGGTTTAGGGGAAGAGGTCAAAGATAGAGCCGCTATGTTAGTGCAATTAGCTAACTTACCGCAACCGCCGGAAAGTGTACCTATCAATATGTTAGCCAAAATTAAAGGTACGCCACTGGCTGATAATGAAGATGTCGATCCCTTTGATTTTATTCGGACTATTGCTGTTGCTCGTATTATGATGCCTCGCTCTTATGTGCGACTTTCAGCAGGGCGTGAACAAATGAGTGAACAAACGCAAGCATTCTGTTTTATGGCTGGCGCAAACTCCATTTTTTATGGTTGCAAATTATTAACGACCACGAATCCCACTGAAGATAAAGATCACCAATTATTCCGTAAGCTTGGTTTAAATCCTGAAAGATTATCTGTCTCAATGGGCGATCAGCAACAAGAAGACGTGTTGCTACAAGCTGTTGCTGAAAAAGACACCGAACAATTTTATAACGCGGCACTGTAATGAGTTGGCAAAACTATCTAGATAAGCGACTTAATGAGCGTAGAAATACGCCATTATGGCGAAAAAGACAGGTGATCCAGCATAGCAATGGACGCTATTTAACCACACTGTCTGGTGATAAATATGTTAATTTTTCTGGTAACGATTATTTAGGGATAAGCCAACATCCTGATGTTATTCAAGCATGGCAACGTGGTGCGAATGAATATGGTGTAGGGAGTGGGGGATCGGGTCATATTACCGGTTTTACACAGGCCCATCAGCAGTTAGAGCAACAACTCGCTGACTGGTTAGGGTACGATCATGCGCTATTATTTTCTTCAGGTTATGGTGCTAATCAAGGTGTTATTGCGACATTACTTGAAAAAGAAGATGCCATCATTGCCGATAAACTTTGTCATGCTTCATTAATGGAAGCGGCTATCTTATCACCGGCGAGTTTATGGCGCTTTTTGCATAATTCTGCGCCATCTCTATCTCAGCGACTTCATAAAACCTCTGCGAATAAAAGCTTAGTCGTGACAGAAGGGGTTTTTAGCATGGATGGTGATAAAGCGCCATTAGCGGCTATGGCAGAAATAAGTCAACAGCATCAGGCGTGGTTAATGGTTGATGATGCGCATGGTATTGGCGTGTTAGGTAAAGAAGGTAAAGGGAGTTGCCATGAAGCAGGGATTAAACCTGAGTTATTAATAGCGACTTTTGGTAAAGCCTTTGGCATTAGTGGTGCGGCTGTACTGTGTAATAAGGCGACTGCTGAGTTTTTCGAACAATATTCACGTCACTTAATTTACAGTACCTCAATGCCCCCCGCACAAGCCGTTGCTTTACATGCAGCGTTAAAAGTTATTAAACAAGATGATGAAGGACGAGAATATCTTCAACAACTTATTAGCTTTTTCCGTCAAGGTGTCTCATCACTTCCAGTCACATTATTACCTTCACAAACAGCCATTCAACCGTTAATTATTGGTGATGAACTACGCTGTCAACAACTTTCAGACTATTTACAACGTGAAGGTTTCTGGGTAAAAGCGATCTTTCCACCGACTGTACCCCCTCACAGCGCACGTTTACGCATTACTTTAACGACTCGTCACCAAATTTCCGACATTGCGATGTTAATCGAGCTTCTTCATGGTTTCTTCAATCAAAACAGATAAACAGCAGATAGCCCAGTGTTTTAGTAAAGCGGCTAGCCATTATGATCATCATGCCTCTATTCAACGTTATAGTGGTGATAAATTGATGTATTTAGCTCGCCACCAAGCTGGGGATAGGGTGCTAGATGCGGGGTGTGGCACTGGGTATTTCAGTCAAAAATGGCGACAACAAGGGCGGTTTGTTATCGCACTTGATTTATCTCATGCCATGTTACAAGTGGCGAGACAACAACAACGGGCTAATTGTTATTTACAAAGTGATATTGAGCACTGTGCGCTCACCCCCCACAGCATAGATATCGTTTTTAGCAATTTAGCTATGCAGTGGTGTGATGATCTTGCCATTGCGGTAAATAGCTTAATGAGTGTCGTCAATCCACAAGGGGCGCTCTATTTTTCTACGTTAGCAACATCAACGTTACAAGAGGTACGAGACGCTTGGCAGTTTCTTGATAACCACCAACATGTTAACCCGTTCCTCTCTTACCAACAGATTGAACAAGCCTGTAGTGGTTTTCAATATCAATTTGTGACTGAAAAGGTGACAGAACAATATGCATCATTGCCTGAGCTTTTTACCTCATTAAAAGGGGTAGGCGCGAATTTTGTGCAAGGAGAACGGCCAAAAGGATTAATGACACGCCAAAAACTGCGTCAATTAGAGCAAGTTTGGCGCAAAACAGACTCTGGTAAATATTTACTTACTTATGAACTCGTTATAGGAAAGATTTCTCATGGCTAAAACATGGTTTTTAACAGGAACAGATACCGAAGTCGGTAAAACCGTCGTAAGTAGTGCATTATTACAATGTGCTACACAACAAGGATATCAAACGGCGGGTTATAAACCTGTCGCATCTGGTAGCGAATGGTTACCTGAAGGTTTACGTAATAGTGATGCATTAACGTTGCAACAGTTTAGTAGCGTCCCTTTGGCTTATCAGCAAGTGAATCCCTATTGCTTTGAAACCCCCACATCACCTCATATTGTGAGTGAAGAGACAAAACAACCTATTGATTTTCAGGTTATGTCGAAGGGGTTATCTTATCTGCAACAACGCGCAGATTGGGTATTAGTTGAAGGTGCTGGGGGATGGTTTACGCCACTATCAGCAAACCAATTCTTTGCAGATTGGGTGATTGAAGAAAAATTACCGGTTATTTTAACGGTGGGTATTAAATTAGGTTGTATTAATCATGCATTATTAACGCAACAAGCTATTTGGCAATCAGGGTTGACTTTAGCGGGCTGGGTAGCAAATGAAGTAGAGCCTGCCGGGCGGTATCAACAGCAGTATTTAGCTACTTTAATGGCGCATATTAAAGCACCACTTTTAGGTAAAATTCCTTATTTAACACAAGACGTTAAACAACATAATTTTACCTCTTATCTTGATCTCTCTTATCTCAAATCACATTGATACATCATCATTGAGTCAATTTTAACAGCTTATTTTCATGTATAAAAAAATAAAAAAATTATTTTTTTGCTAAATATTAGGGTTATTTTTAATAAGAAAAAAAGCTGTAACCTACCGTGGTATAAGCACTTTGTTCAGTTATCCACTATTCCTGTGGATAACCTTGTGTATTACCATAATAAAAATACGCCAAATATAGAGAATACAAGGCATTGCTAAAGATTGGTGTTATTCTCAACTTTTATTTTTTATTGTTTATTATTAATAAGTTAAATAAAATCAATAGTGCGAAAGCGTCAACTTACTCTCAGTGATTTATCCCTAAAATAAGGGGTTGATTTTTTAAAAAACTTTTTGATTAAAATCTGGGGATAACTTAAATCCGTTATTCAGATTATTTTTTGTAAGATAGAGATTGAAGCTGGATTTTTATCCAGTATCATAAGGAGTGTCTGCGAGGAGATAAGAATATGAGCAAAGTTTTTAAACTGCATTCAGAATTTAAACCCGGTGGTGATCAACCTACTGCTATCGCTTCATTATGTGAAGGGTTAGAAGATGGACTTGCTCACCAAACCTTATTAGGGGTAACCGGATCAGGTAAAACCTTCACTATTGCCAATGTGATAGCTAACCTAAATCGTCCTACTATGGTATTAGCGCCAAACAAAACGTTAGCTGCACAGCTTTATAGTGAAATGAAAGAGTTTTTCCCTGAAAATGCGGTGGAATACTTTGTCTCTTATTATGACTACTATCAACCTGAAGCCTATGTGCCAAGCTCCGATACCTTTATTGAAAAAGACGCCTCTGTTAACGAACATATCGAACAAATGCGTCTATCGGCTACAAAGGCACTCTTAGAGCGTAAAGACGTTATTGTGGTCTCTTCAGTTTCAGCTATTTATGGTTTGGGTGATCCGGATAGCTATTTAAAAATGATGCTACATTTAAGCAATGGCATGATTATTGACCAACGTGCGATTTTACGCCGACTTGCTGATTTGCAATATACCCGCAATGATCAGGCTTTTCAGCGCGGTACTTTCCGAGTCCGTGGTGAAGTGATCGATATCTTTCCGGCTGAATCTGATGACTACGCTTTACGTGTTGAATTATTTGATGAAGAGGTTGAGCGTTTATCGCTATTTGATCCTCTCACAGGGCAAATTCATTACAATGTGCCACGTTTCACCGTCTATCCTAAAACCCACTATGTTACGCCGCGCGAGCGTATTCTGGATGCGATGGAAAAAATCAAACAGGAGCTAGCTGAAAGACGTAAGGTGCTATTAGCCAATGATAAATTGGTTGAAGAGCAGCGAGTTACCCAGCGCACTCAATTTGATTTAGAAATGATGAATGAATTGGGGTATTGCTCAGGTATTGAAAACTATTCCCGCTATCTTTCTGGCCGTGGGCCTGGTGAGCCACCACCAACGCTATTTGATTATTTGCCTGCTGATGGGTTATTAGTGATTGACGAATCACACGTTACTATTCCGCAAATTGGCGGCATGTATAAAGGCGACCGCTCACGTAAAGAGACGTTAGTGGAATATGGCTTCCGGTTGCCTTCTGCATTGGATAACCGTCCATTGCGTTTTGAAGAGTTTGAAGCATTAGCACCACAAACCATTTATGTCTCAGCAACACCGGGTAAATATGAGCTAGAAAAATCGGGTAATGACATTGTAGAACAAGTGGTTAGACCTACAGGCTTACTTGATCCGGTGGTTGAAGTTCGCCCTGTTGCCACACAGGTTGATGATTTATTATCAGAAATACGTATACGAGCAGCTAAAAATGAACGTGTATTAGTGACAACATTAACAAAACGTATGGCGGAGGATCTGACCGAATATCTTGAAGAGCATGGTGAACGGGTACGTTATTTGCACTCAGATATTGATACCGTCGAGCGGGTTGAAATTATCCGAGATTTACGTCTAGGTGAATTTGATGTGCTGGTGGGGATAAACTTACTTCGTGAAGGGTTAGATATGCCAGAAGTCTCTCTTGTGGCGATTTTAGATGCAGATAAAGAGGGATTCTTACGTTCAGAACGTTCGCTTATTCAGACGATTGGTCGTGCTGCTCGTAACCTTGAAGGTAAAGCTATTTTATATGGCGATAAAATAACAGATTCTATGGCGAAAGCCATTGGTGAGACAGAACGTCGTCGGGAAAAACAGCAACAATTTAACCTTGAACATGGCATTGTGCCAAAAGGCTTAAATAAGAAAATTGGTGATATTCTTAAGATTGGTCAACCGACTCAAGGCCGTAATAAGAAAGGACATAAAGCGGTTGATACTCATGAAGATTATCCATTACTTTCTACGGCTGAATTAGAAAAAGAAATTCAGCGCTTAGAAACTGAAATGTATCAACATGCTAAAGATCTTGAATTTGAAAAAGCGGCTCAAACACGGGATAAATTACAAACTTTGCGTGCGCAATTTATTGCTAATTCTTAATAAGAAAATGTAAGTAGATAGGCTTACAAAGGGCGTTATAGCTTTTATAGCGCTCTTTTTTTGTTCTCTCTTTGTCAATTATTATCTATTTTGTTATTCCCTTCCTGGCAATCAACTGTTTAAATATTACAACTAACAAACAGTCAATGATTTACAAAGATAAAAAAGACATTAAGGATAGTGAATGAGTGGTTATGTGTATGCAGGGTTTCCAAGCTCTGTAGGAGTCATTATTGGTGGTTTTTTCCTCGTGATACTTTTTAAGTGGTTACGATTTGCATTGCAAGACAATAAATTACCCACTGCTACAATGCCAGCAACAACAGAGCCTGAGCCCGTTTTATCGTCTCCAGCAACAGAAAGCCCAGTAAATCAGTTATTACCCAAAGAATGGGGATTATATGTTGCAGCCCCTTATGCTGTCATGAATGAATGGGCGTATAACGAATATAATCAAGGTAAAGATGATGGTGGGCTATCAGCGGCTTGGGGAGTTAATGATCGGTGGGATTTAATCTACCAATTATTTTGGTTGCTGACTCAAGGTCATACCAATGACTTTTACCAGTTACGTGACCAGATTTTGAATGGCAAAGAAGAAGATATTCAATCATTAAAAAACGATATTTTATTATCTGATTTAACTGAAAATGATAAAAATGAACGTTTATGGCAAATCGATATGATGAACACCAATCGAATGAATATCCAAAATGTAAAATATCTTATTTGGGATCTTTGTCGTTTTAACAAGCTTTGCTTAGAAGGCTGCCAACAAGGTTATATTACTCAGCAAGAAGCACAAACATGGTCATTAATGAGTGCATCAATGCTACGTCGTATTTATGATGGTTGGGAAGATATGTGGCAAAACTTTATTGCTACTCGTTGGTTATGGGCAAGTGGTGATCAAAATTGGGCATCATCACATCAAACATTTTCCGATGTCGTACAAAATATACTCAAAGCAGAAAATACCTTAGCGACAGAAGAAAACTGGGTAATGGAGCTACCTCCATTAGATTTAATGTCTTTTACACGAGCCGTAGCTGGATTAGGTTTTATGAAAAATGATGTGCCTATGACACTGGCTGAGATAGAAGAAATGATCAGCGAACGCATTACTTTAAAAACACTTAATAGCTAATTGTCTATTTGTAAAACAAAATTACACAGTTAAAGTAAGAAAATAATCTAATAAAGACTAATTAACCGCACTGAGATAGATAATGATTTTAGTGCGGTTTTTTGATTGGTATAACGATTAACTCGCTGTACAAGCGGTATTACGTTGACCTAATTGCTGAAGTGTTAATTCAATAGCTTTACTTAATAGGTGCCTATCATGACGGTAAGGAATATCTTTCGCCTCTAATTGCGCTTGAATAATTAATCGTCCTTTCATTGATTCATATTGTGTTTCTGGACTAATAATCACAGCATCAATAGTTTGTAAGCCAATATAGGTTTCCATCATGGCGATTTTATCTGACATCGTCATACTTGCAGCCGCAGGGCTAAGCTCTTTACCTAAATTACCAATATAAATAGTAGTGGCACTGCTACGACGTAATGCTTTAGCTAAATCAGGTAGCAACAATAAAGGCATCAAACTGGTAAAAAAACTGCCCGGGCCAATTAAAATTAAATCAGCTTGCTCAATGGCTTCAATGGCTTCTCGTGTGGTGGTGACGTCTGGATAGAGTTTTAATTGACGAGGCATCCTCGGTAAATTATCTACATTGACCTCGCCATAGATTTCATTTCCTTCATCATCAATGGCCATTAAATCAACCGCTTGTTCTGACATAGGAATAAGATGAGCATTGACTCTAAGTAGACCGCGGATAAGATTAATTGCTTCTAATGGACGAACGCTTAAGTTATCTAAGGCCTTTAGCATAAGATTACCTAAGTTGTGTCCAGCAAGCTCTCCTGTGCCTGAGAAACGGTATTCAAACATCGCAGAAGCAACGGAAGGCTCTGTGATTAATTGATTAATACAATTGCGCATATCTCCCCACGCGATACCGCCTTCGTCTTTACGAATACGTCCCGTGGAGCCACCATTATCTGTTGTTGTGACAATCCCCGTAAGGCGAGTTCCTAAATAGGAGAGTGCTGAAAGCACACGTCCAAGGCCATGACCTCCACCAAGGGCTACAACACGATCTAAATCACTTAGCGTGCGATTTCGCATAATTGTCTTACTCACTTTTAAAAATTTGCCGCTAATTTATCACAATTATAATTTAAGCCTATGATCACGGCGTGATTTCATCACATTCTTAATCTTGAATGAGTATCGATTGCTGGTTATTTAGACAAATAAAAGGGAAGAGTAAGGGGAGTGTAAATAGAATAAAAATAAAAAAAGTGTTGTAAGTCGTTGTATTATAAATTATATAACGAAAACAATATTCGCTTTTTATTAAATAAACAGGTAAAATCCACACATAAAATATTGGTATAAGAACCTGTTAAAAACAGGTAAAGATTAACTCCTAGCCTTAACATCTAAGTCAACAAGCTTTATCCAAAGGATATGATGTTCTGGCCGTGACTAACTAAGTCACCAGGGTGCACGGTAGAAATGCCCGCATCTCCCGAATTTGGAAAGGTGTTATTATGCAACAACTTGTTGATGCGTTTTCCCGCAAATTTTTCTATTTACGTCTATCAATCACAGACGTGTGTAATTTCCGTTGCACTTATTGTTTACCTAATGGCTACAAGCCAAATGGTCATAAGTCCTTTCTATCACTGGATGAAATCCGCCGACTGACTCACTCTTTTGCTGAATTAGGCACAGAAAAAATCCGTTTAACGGGTGGTGAGCCTACGATGCGTCGAGATTTTACTGATATTATCGCGACTATTAATGAAAACCCAGCCATTAAAAAGATTGCTGTGACAACAAACGGCTATCGTTTAGCCCGTGATGTTGCACAATGGCGTGATGCGGGGCTAAGTGCGATAAATGTCAGTGTTGATAGCTTAGATCCCCGCCAATTTCATGCCATTACCGGGCAAGATAAATTCCATCAAGTGATGGAAGGAATAGACGCTGCTTTTACGGCAGGTTATGACAAAGTGAAAGTCAATGTTGTGCTAATGCGCAACGTAAATGATAAAAACTTGCCTGATTTTCTCCATTGGATCAAAGACAGACCGATACAACTACGCTTTATTGAACTAATGGAAACTGGTGATGGTAGTGATGTTTTTAATCGCTTTCATTTATCTGGTGAAGTGATCCGCCAACGTTTACTTAACGAAGGTTGGCTACAAATTCCTCGCGCCCGTAGTGATGGGCCAGCTCAAGTCTTTACTCATCCTGATTATCAAGGTGAAATTGGTCTTATCATGCCTTATGAAAAAGACTTTTGTGTCACCTGTAACCGTTTACGCGTTTCTGCGATTGGTAATCTTCATCTTTGCTTATTTGGCGAAAATGGTATTCCTTTACGCGATTTATTGGCTGATGATGCACAACAACAAGCTCTACAACAGCGTATTCAGGGTGGACTTCTTCATAAAAGAGAAACACATTTTCTTCATCAGGGCGATAGTGGTATTACCCCTAATCTTTCTGTGATTGGTGGATAAGTTTTTTCGCTCTGTTATTTAGTTAATTTCAGGAGTTGTGCATGTCTCAACTAACTCATATTAATGCTGCCGGTGAAGCGCATATGGTGGATGTTAGCGCCAAAGCTGAAACCGTACGTGAAGCGCGAGCAGAAGCCTTTGTTGAAATGTCAGCAGAAACCTTAGCAATGATAACCGAAGGTCGACACCATAAGGGAGATGTCTTTGCTACCGCACGTATTGCGGGTATTCAAGCAGCCAAAAGAACATGGGAATTAATTCCTTTATGTCACCCATTGCTGTTAACCAAAGTTGAAGTCCATTTAGAAGCCCTTACAGACTCAAATCGTGTGCGTATTGAATCAGTGTGTCGCTTAACGGGTAAAACGGGTGTTGAAATGGAAGCACTCACTGCCGCATCAGTGGCCGCATTGACTATCTATGATATGTGCAAAGCAGTACAAAAAGATATGGTCATAGGATCTGTGCGTTTATTAGAAAAAACCGGTGGTAAATCGGGACACTTTAAGGTGGATGCATGATTAAGGTTCTTTTTTTCGCCCAAGTGCGTGAATTAGTGGGTGTTGATTCACTGGAATTACAAAATGATTATCCAACAGTGGATGATTTACGCCGTGCTTTAATTAACAAAGGCGATCGTTGGGCATTAGCGCTTGAAGATGGCAAATTGTTATCCGCGGTAAATCAATCCTTTGTTCAAGGCACTTATGCTATTAAAGACGGTGATGAAGTGGCTTTTTTCCCACCTGTAACAGGGGGCTAAGATGAGTACATTGACCCGTATATCAGTCCAAAACGAACATTTTAATGTTGGTGATGAATATCAATGGTTGTCAGAGTGTGAAAGTGATGGTGCGGTCGTCACTTTTACAGGAAAAGTGCGTAATCATAATTTAGGTGATGAAGTTAATACGCTAACTCTAGAGCATTATCCTGGTATGACAGAAAAGGCGTTAAATGACATTGTTGAGCAAGCACGCGCGCGTTGGCCTTTACAAAGAGTCAGCGTCATCCACCGTGTTGGCCAATTAAATATTGGTGAAGAGATCGTGTTTGTTGGTGTGACCAGCGCACATCGCCATAGTGCTTTTGAATCCGCAGAATTTATTATGGATTTTTTAAAAACGCGCGCACCTTTTTGGAAAAAAGAGGGGCTATCAGCTAACCAAGATAGATGGGTTGATGCTCGCCAAAGTGACTATGATTCAGCTAAGCGTTGGGAATAATTCATCAAGTGAAATCAAAGACAACATCACTTTACTTAAATTTATTTTACGGTGACATTCTATACAGTTTATTTCGTGGAAATGTAACATTAGTGTGATAAAATTAATCACTAATGAGTCCATAATGGGCTCTTTACTGAAATAAACGTTATCGTTAAATTCAACGTTATCACTATGATTAAAGGGTAATCATCATGGATCGATTTTCACGTTCAAATGATTCAATCGTACAGCGCACTGGTACAGGTCTACAAACCTTTATGGCGCAAGTGTATGGCTGGATGACTGTAGGTCTGTTACTTACTGCATTTGTTGCTCTGTATGTTGCATCCAGCGCGACTTTAATTGAGATGATCTTCACTAATAAGATCTTTTTCTTTGGTTTGATTATCGCTCAATTAGCATTAGTTTTTATATTATCCGGTATGGTACATAAAATGAGTGGTGCGCTTGCCACAACCCTCTTTATGCTCTATTCCGCATTAACAGGTGTCACTATTTCGAGTGTGTTAATTGTTTATACTTACTCCTCTGTTGCTAGCACTTTCTTTATCTGTGCGGCAATGTTTGGTGCATTAAGTGTTTATGGTTACACCACTAAACGTAGTTTAACTGGGATGGGTAGCTTCCTGTTTATGGGGCTTATCGGTATTATCATTGCTTCTATTGTTAATATCTTTATGCAAAGCAGCATGATGAGCATGGTTATCTCTTACGCAGGTGTACTGATTTTCGCTGGTTTAACCGCATATGACACACAAAAATTAAAGGATATGGGTAGCGAAATTAATCAAGAAGATAAAGAAAATATGCGCCGTTACTCAATTATGGGTGCATTAACGCTTTATTTAGATTTTATCAACCTGTTCTTAATGTTACTGCGTATTTTAGGCGATCGTCGTTAATCATAAACTGCGTCGTTTAATAACCGCATAGTTAAATCCCATAACCTCTTCAGTTATGGGATTTTTTGTATTTATAAAATACTATTTATAGCGTGAGATGTTTATTCTTATCTATCAAGGTAGAGATTTTATACTATCTTCCTGCGGAAAAGATAATAGGCAATAGAGCCTGTCCCAATAGCAATAACAATCAGTGCCCATAAACTATGCCATATTACGGTAATATCGGCATTTTTGAGGTAGATTTGTTTGGTAATATCAGTGAAATGACGGATTGGGTTTATCCATGTGGCTTGCTGTAACCAAACTGGCATATTTTCCACTGGAGAAATATAGCCTGATAATAATACTGCGGGCATCATAAATACGAACACACCAATGAATGCTTGTTGTTGTGTTGAACTTAACGCGGAAATCAAAAGCCCAAAACCTACCAGCGATAAACCGTAAATAAGCATGGTAAAGTAAAATAATAGCAGTGAGCCTGAAAAAGGTATTTGATAGCCGAAAATACCGATAATTAATACAATGGTTCCCTGTACTGCCGCAACAACCATCGCAGGAACCGCTTTTCCTACAAAGATTTGCCAAGTTGATAACGGTGAAACTAATAGCTGATCTAATGTCCCTTGCTCTCGCTCTCTAGCAACAGACAGTGATGTTACTATCATTACTCCGATGGTGATAATTAAGGCCACTAAAGAAGGCACAATAAACCATTTATAGTTTAAATTGGGGTTATACCAATTACGTACTACTAATTCGCTTTTATTCAGTAAAGATGGGGTATCGCCGGCTAATTCTGTTTGATAATTTTGCACAATTTGTTGTACATAATTTGCCGCAATTTGTGCACTATTAGAATTACGTCCATCAAGAATTAATTGTAATTTTACCGGAGTATGACTGGCTAAATTAGCACTAAAATTTTGTGGAAAACGCACTAATAGCAAGGCTTTACGATTATTAATCGTCTCTTTAATTTCATGTTCACTTTTTAATAATAGGGTTTCAGAAAAAGCACTGGCTTTGGCTATGCGTTGGGTTAATTCAATAGATTGTTTACCATTGTCTTCATCAAAAATAGCAACAGAGGCATTGGTAACATCAAGGGTGGCCGCAAAAGGGAATAAGATCATCTGAAAGATAACCGGTAATATTAAGATAATCCGTGTTTGCGGCTCTTGTAATAATGACTGTAGCTCTTTCATTATCAGGGTGAGAAGACGATGAAACATAAAAACTCTCCCTTATTAATCTAAGCGACGACGTGTTGCTAACGCCGTTAAGCCAATAAAAAAGATGGCTGAAACAATTAATAGCCACATATCTAGCATTAAGATCATCGGAATATCTCCCGCTAAGAAGAGTGTCTGTAAGCTACTAACAAAATAACGTGCGGGAATAAAATAGGTCACTACTTGAATAAAAAATGGCATGCTATCAATTTCAAACACAAAGCCTGATAACATCACCGCAGGTAAAAAAGCCGCATTAAGTGAGATCATTGCCGCGTTAAATTGATTGCGAGTTAGGGTGGAGATCAATAGCCCCATACCTAGTGCAGTGGCTAAAAATAGTGAAGTAATACCCGCTAAAATCCATAATGAACCACGGTAAGGCACGCCTAATATATAGACAGTGACCAACATACATAGCACCATAACAAAACTGCCTAATACTTGATAAGGAATAAGCTTGGAAAGCAGTAATTCTGTGCGTGTAATTTGGGTTGAGAGTAAGGCTTCCATGGTGCCACGCTCCCATTCTCGAGCGATAACCAAAGAGGTTAGAATAGCCCCAACCACGGTGATGATAATAGTGACGGCACCGGGAATAATATAGTGTTGGCTGATGGCTGCAGGGTTAAACCAATACCTTGGCTCAATTTCAATTAATGGTTGCTGTTGAATGCCTTGACTTAAAGCTTGTTGCTGTAACCAGATTTGCCAAACCCCTTTGGTATAGGCTTGTACAAAGTTTGCGGTATTTGGCTCACTACCATCGGTGATCACTTGAATGGGAGCTTTGCTATCTTGTCGGGCTAATAATTGCGCAAAGTCGACAGGAATAACCACAATGCCACGAATTTCTCCGGCTTGCATTTTATCGATAAGCAATTGGCGATTATCGCTAATGGTGGCGTTAATATAGGGAGAGTTGGTAAAAGTATACACTAACTCTTGTGCCGGTTGGCTTTGTTGGTTAGTTAGTATACCAATATTTAATTTGCTTGAATCTAAGTTGATACCGTAACCAAAAATAAACAGTAAGGTGAGGGGGATAACAATAGCAATAAGCGCGCTACTGGGATCACGGGTGATTTGTTTAGTCTCTTTTAAACAAAGAGCATATAAACGTCGCCAAGAAAAATGTGCAGGTGATGATTGAGACGAATTACTCATGTTTTTCGCTCCCTTGGTGATTTTCTTGTTCAAGTTTTTTATCGTAATCCAGTACTAAGCCAATAAAAGCATCTTCCATAGAGGGGGTCGGATTTTCTTCTGTTGCTACCATCTGTTTTAATGAATCCGGCTCGCCTGCTGCAATAATTTTTCCGCGATAAACCAAACCGATACGATCACAATATTCAGCTTCATCCATAAAGTGAGTCGTTACCATCACTGTTACACCTTTATCCACCATTCCATTGATATGAAGCCAGAATTCACGGCGTGTTAAAGGGTCAACCCCTGAGGTAGGTTCATCAAGAAAAAGAATATCTGGCTCATGCATCAAAGAGCATGCAAGGGCAAGACGCTGTTTATAGCCAAGAGGTAAGGTATCGGTGATTTGATTAATCATTGGCTGTAAGCCAAATGCGGTTATCATATCATTAATTTTATTGCGCTGTTGCTTACCATATAATCCATAAACCCCAGAAAAAAATTTCAGGTTTTGCCCCACTTTTAAGTTGCTATATAGCGAGAATTTTTGTGCCATATAACCTAAATGTTGGCGAGCTTTACCTGAGCTGACTTTCAGATCCATACCTAACACTAATGCTTTACCACTCGTTGGTACTAATAGCCCGCACATCATCTTAAAAGTTGTCGATTTTCCCGCACCGTTAGGGCCTAATAATCCGAAAATCTCCCCACGTTTAACTTGGAAATCAACATGATCAGTGGCGGCAAATTGACCGAACATTTTCGTTAATTGTTGTGCTTCAATAACGGTTTCATCGGGTGCTGGGGGGATTTGTGGCATGATCTCCGCCAGTTCAGATTTATGAGAAGGGCCACCACCTAATAAATCAATAAAGGCATCTTCAAAGCGCGGTGTCGCCGGAATAAGTTTTGCATCTGGTTTTCCTAAGGCGTTTAACAATGCTGTTTGGTCACTGTGTTTTTTTAAGATCAATCGTACAGATTGCCCTTGGATCACGCCATCGGTCACTTGAGGTTGTATAATGGCTTGTTGCAATACTTTTCGACGCTGATGACCTTCAACATTGAGTAAAAAAGAGCGTCCCGCCATTTTAGCCGTTAAGGTCTGAGGTACACCGCTATAAAGTAATTCACCTTTATTCAGTAGCAGAATGTTTTTACATTGTTCTGCTTCATCAAGATAAGAGGTACTCCATAAGATAAGCATGCCATCACCGGCTAAGGTATGAACCATTTGCCAAAGCTCTCGACGGGCAATGGGATCAACACCAACTCCCGGCTCATCTAATAACAGGACTTTGGGACTACCTAATAGAGTACAAGCTAACCCTAATTTTTGTTTCATCCCACCAGAAAGATTACCCGCTAGACGAGAGGTAAAACGTGTTAAGTCAGTAAAAGAGAGTAGCTGTTGATAAACTCTTTTTCTCTCTTCACCGATAACATTTTTTAAATCTGCATAAAGGTTGAGATTCTCTAGCACAGTGAGATCTTCATATAAGCCAAATTTTTGTGGCATATAACCGAGGATAGCCCTAACATCAACACTCTGTTTTTGCGGATCCATTCCTAAAATTTTGATCTCACCAGCATCAGGTTTTAGTAATCCTGCTAGCATGCGGATTAGGGTTGTTTTTCCCGCACCATCAGGGCCGACAAGACCTGTGACTGAACCACCGGTAATGGTGGCGGTGAGTGAAGCAACCGCCGGTTTTTCAAGCCCAATAAAGCGTTTTTCAACACCGCTTAAATTGATGGTGTAATTTGTGTTATCCATATTGATTGCCTCTCCTCAACTTAATGAGTCGGTGCAAATTTCAAGGTCACTGGCATTCCTTGGCGTAATGCATCATCAGCATCGGTGACAACCACTCTTATACGATAAACTAGATCAGTGCGTAGTTCCGGTGTTTCAACGCTTTTAGGGGTAAACTCAGCGGTTGGCGAAACAAAACCTATAGTGCCATGATAAGGCTTATCTTTGCGACTGTCGGTATAAAGATACACTTCGCGATTAGGTATCGCTTCACCTAAATGATTTTCACTAATATAAGCTCTAACCCACACAGGGTTAGTTAAAGAAACAGTAAAAACAGGGCTTCCTGCTGATAAAATAGTGCCAGGCTCCACAGCACGAGTCAGTATAGTTCCTTCTGCAGGTGAGGTTAATTTGGTGTCTTGAAGATTAAGCTCTGCTTGGGCAACTGCCGCTTTGGCTTGAAGTACTTGACCTCTTGCCATATCAATATCTTCTTGGCGATAACCATTTTGATATTGATTGAGTTTGTCTTGTGCTGCTTTTAATGCCGCAGCCGCTTGGTTACGATTATTGCGGGCACTGTCTAAGTCATTGGCTGAAATAACTTTGCGATTAGCAAGATCTTGTTGTCGCTTATAAAAGTTTTCAGCATATTGCCATGCGGCACGTTTTAATGACACATCTGACTGGGCTTGTGCAATTTCTTCACTGCGGTAACCAGCCTCCATTAAGGCTAATGAAGCGATGGCACTATCACGTTCACCATAAGCTTTATTTAATGCATTAATGTAAGGTGCATCATCGAGTTGGCCTAATAATTGACCTTTGGTGACCGGCGCACCTTCATCAACTTGTAGTTCCGCTAACTTGCCTGCAACACGAAAACTTAAGTTAACCGTCCGAATATCAACATTTCCATAGAGTACTAACTCAGGATCTTTGTTCTCTTCATAATAATAGATACCTGCGATAATACCGATAATAATCATTAAGATAATAAAGACACTGATTTTTTTCGTTTTCATAATAACTCTATTTATATTTATGCATGGTTGTTATGAGTATAGATCTCTCTTAGTCCATCAAGTAGTAAAGTAATATGTACTTTTAAGGTATTAGAAATAATTTCATATTCCTGTTTACCAATTCTATCCCATCCAGTTTGGCGTAAAATGGTTTCTCGTACTAATCGAAATGATAGCACCTCTCCCAAAATAGCGTGAGTATGTAGCATGGTTTTTGGTAAAGTTGGATCTAAGCCAATATAAAGTGCTAATAAACGATTTACACGAGTTAATAGCGGAGATAACGCTTGCTGGTGGATAAGGGAATAGGCTTCTGTGGGAACAAGTTGTTCTCTTGCCATAATACGACTGATATGTACATTGCTTTTATCAAGTACGAGTCGGGCATATTGCAAAAAACTGTCAATGATCAGTTTTTGTAATAGGGGTAAGTGCTCTGTTGGATTAGGTTTTTCAAGAAAATCATCAAGTTGTGCAACGGTGGGTTCAAAATCAATTCGAATTAAATCGGCAATATACTGTGCAACAGCGAGATATAACCCTTCTTTAGAGCCAAAATAGTAAGCAATAGCCGCGATATTTTGCTTCGCAGCTTGCGCAATCTGGCGAGTTGTGGCGCCATCAGGCCCATTTTTACCAAAGATTTCACAGGCAGCTTCTAATAACTGTCGTTTTGCAAGTTCCCCTCGAGTTTTCTTTTGGTGTGTGTCTGGCATAAGGATACCTTACTTAAGTAAAATGTAACAAAGAAATAACATTAAAATAGTCGTTATTGAAAGTAGTATATTCGATGATATTGAGTAACAGGATAAATTTGTAGTAAATAATGAAATAAAGATGACATGTAATAAAAAAAACATGATTTATTTAAAAATTATTTTTATATTCGCAAGATAGCAAAACTGTTAAAATGACCGCTATTAGGTTAACCTGATAAGGTTCATTCTCTTTCACCTTGAGGTGAAAGCCCGTCATTTTTAATTTCAATCACCGTGTTATACGTTCTGGTTGTAGGAGATTTCTGTTTTGACCGATTTTACATCGCTTGGTTTAAGTGAGGCGCTTCTCCGCGCTATTGATGAACAAGGGTATAAAACCCCAACCCCTATTCAACAACAGGCGATTGAGCCGATTTTGGCGGGTAAGGACGTATTAGCAAGTGCACAAACGGGTACGGGAAAAACGGCCGCATTTACATTACCGATACTGGAAAAACTCGCTACATCAGCAGAGAAAACGAAAGGGCGTAAGCCA
Source organism: Proteus sp. G4380 (assembly GCF_963885725.1). Lineage (NCBI taxonomy): Bacteria > Pseudomonadati > Pseudomonadota > Gammaproteobacteria > Enterobacterales > Morganellaceae > Proteus > Proteus sp. G4380. The sequence goes on along the minus strand of NZ_CAWPAV010000121.1, from coordinate 6,641 downwards.
GTTAAAGCGCTTATTTTAACCCCTACACGTGAATTAGCTGCACAAATTGCCGATAACGTAAAAGCTTATAGTCGTTATTTACCTATTCGTTCATTGGTGGTTTTTGGTGGCGTTAGTATCAATCCTCAAATGATGAAACTACGAGGTGGCGTCGATGTTTTGATTGCAACACCGGGCCGCTTACTTGATCTTGAACATCAAAATGCTGTCGACTTATCTCGCGTTGAAGTATTGGTGTTAGATGAAGCTGATCGTATGTTAGATATGGGATTTATTCATGATATTCGTCGAGTCATCAATAAGTTACCGAAAAAACGACAAAATTTACTCTTTTCAGCGACTTTTTCAAAAGAGATAACAGGGCTTGCTAACTCACTACTCAACAATCCTATAAGTATTGCTGTTGCCCCCAAAAACTCAGCGGCTGAATCTGTTGATCAATATGTCCATTTAGTGGATAAAAAGCGTAAGACAGAGCTGTTATCACACTTAATTGGCCTAGAAAATTGGCCTCAAGTTCTTATTTTTACTCGAACTAAACATGGTGCGAATAAATTAGCTGAACATCTTAATTTAGATGGCATCAAATCAGCGGCGATCCACGGTAATAAAAGCCAAGGAGCTAGAACACGTGCTCTAGCTGATTTTAAAGACGGTAAATTAAAAGCGTTAGTTGCCACTGATATTGCAGCGCGGGGACTTGATATTGACCAACTTCCTTATGTGGTCAACTTTGAATTACCGCAGGTAGCAGAAGATTACGTTCATCGTATTGGTCGAACAGGGCGTGCGGCGGCAACAGGTAAAGCGATATCTTTAGTTTGTGTTGATGAACATGGCTTATTAGCCGATATTGAACGCTTATTAAAACGTGAAATCCCTCGTTTAGCATTAGAAGGTTACGATCCTGATCCCTCAATAAAAGCGGCGCCTTTGCATAAAAAGCCAAAGAATAAAGCACGTAATAATAAAGAAGGCGGACATGGTCGTGCTGATATTCGTGGCAAAGATAATCGCCATACACCACGTAATAAAAATAGTCGTAATCAAAAAGAGAGTGAAACGGGTGAGATAAAACAGAATAAATCTAAACCAGCTAGACGTTCACGCAAACACGATGATGATCGTGATAATCAAAATCCTTGGTCAAAAGCTAGAAAAGAATTTTGAGGCTAAACTGTGCGAGTCCTATTAGCGCCAATGGAGGGGGTGTTAGACCCCCTTGTGAGAGATCTACTGACGGCGATTAATCATTACGATCTCTGTATCACGGAATTTATTCGCGTTGTTGATTCATTATTACCGCCAAAAGCATTTTATCGTTTATGCCCTGAATTACACACCCAAAGCCGCACGCAAAGTGGCACTTTGGTGCGGGTACAATTATTAGGGCAAAATCCACAATGGTTGGCAGAAAACGCTTTTCGAGCCGTCTCTTTAGGTTCATGGGGGGTTGATCTTAATTGTGGTTGTCCTTCTAAAACCGTCAATGGTAATGGTGGTGGTGCCTCGTTATTAAAACAACCAGAAACGATTTATCAAGCAACTAAAGCGATGCGTGGTGCTGTACCTGCGGATTTACCTGTTTCTGTAAAGGTACGATTAGGGTGGGATTGTTCATCTTATTGCCATGAAATTGCCGATGCTGTAGAACAAGGTGGCGCGACAGAAATTACTATCCACGGTAGAACAAAAGAAGATGGTTATCGTGCTGATAAGATAAACTGGCAAGCGATTGGTGAAATTCGCCAAAAATTGACTATTCCCGTTATCGCTAACGGTGAGATTTGGTGTCGAGAAGATGCTATCTCTTGTTTAAAGATAACTGGCTGTGATGCGATTATGATAGGTCGCGGGGCGATGCATACGCCCAATTTAAGTAATGTGATAAAAGGTATTGAAGAAAAAATGCCTTGGTCACAAGTGATCCAATTACTTAAACGCTATATTCGTCTAGAAAAGCAAGGGGATACCACTTATTACCATGCTTCCCGTATAAAACAGTGGTTGGGATATTTAAGAAAAGAGTATCAAGATGCTGATGCACTTTTTAGTCAAATTAGAACGCTAAAAACCTCACCTGAAATAGCCAAAATAATAGAAGCGTTATAATAACCACAATAGGTTATTAATAGCCAAAACCAGCATTAATAATAAGGTGCTGGTTTTTTCTATAAAAAGGTAAAAATATCTGAATATGAAAAAAATAATTGCTGTTTAAGTGCAATTATTGGAAAAAATCACTATTTCGTCTTACACTCTTAAAGTGACCATTTTTAATATACTATCTATATTATCACTACATTTAGGGGGAACTATGGGATTTCTTTCTTGGATTGTGTTCGGTCTTATTGCGGGTATCTTAGCCAAATTCTTAATGCCTGGCTCGTATGATATCGGCCTTATCTGGACCTGTATTCTAGGTATTGTGGGTGCTGTAGTTGGTGGTGTAATTAGTAATTTCTTTGGTAAAGGCAAAGTAGATGGTTTCAATTTTGGTAGTTTTGTCGTTGCCGTAATAGGGGCAATCGTTGTGCTTTATTTAGCAAAAATATTTGCCAGTTAATTGGAAATAAAGAGTCTATTAATACTATTAAACCCGCATCTGCGGGTTTACTTTTTTGTGCTAACTTCACTATCGCTTTTATTTTATTCGCATTCACAAGGTAATGCGTTTTCTGCTCCCCACTGCGCCCAAGAGCCATCATACAGTGCGATATTCTGGCAGCCCAATAGAGTTAAAGCTAAAAATAGAATAGCCGCAGTCATACCTGAGCCACAACTGACAATAATTGGCTGAGATAAATCGACTCCCGCTTGTTCAAATATGTGCTGTAATTGTGCTTTATCTTTTAATTGTCCATTAATGACTAAGCTATCCCAAGGAACATTTTTACTATTGGGAATATGGCCCCTACGTAAACCGGGACGAGGCTCTGGTGCTCTACCATAAAATCTATCCGCCGAACGAGCATCAATGATTTGATTTTGTTGCGTAGTCAGATTATCCAGTATTTGTTGTTTATCGACACGGCGTTGAGTGTTGCGTGTGACGATAAAAGGGTGAGTGGCTGGGACGTTGGGCGTTTCTCCCTGCTCAAGGGGGAACCCCGCTTCCTGCCAAGCTTGTAAACCACCGGCCAGAATACGCACCTTGTGACAACCTAAGGTAGTAAAAGTCCACCAGCCACGAGGTGCTGAAAAGAAATTACCGATATCATAGAGGATCACTGTTGTATTATTTGAAATACCTAACTGAGTTAAGGTTTCAGAAAACAGTGTGTCAGATGGCAACATATGTGGTAATGATGTTGTTTTATCGGCGATTTCATCCAGATCAAAAAAATGGGCACTAGGGATATGACGTTCAAGATAGCGCTGATGATAGTCAATATCTTGCGTAGGCATAGGCGCGCTAACATCAACTATCACCAGATCTTGATCGTCGTGATGTTCAAAAAGCCATTGTGGGGTAACAAAATAATCAAATTCCATGGTGCAACCTCTTTATTTCGTCGATGGTGAGCTATCTGGTAGAGCTGGAAATTGCTGTGCTGGTGAGCGATTAGGTTGAGTTTGCTCTGTGTCTACCGGTGTGGTTGAGCGCGTATAAATATTTAGTCCGGCAAGAAAAACGCCCCCAAGGGAGCCAAAAGCCAGTAGTGCGATAACAACAAGAAGTAATTTTTTCATAAGATTTATGTGCAGATGAATGTTACTAAAAAGTATATCTAGATATGCCATTGAAACAAGTGCTGTACCACATAAAGCAGTAAATTGGTTAGTATTAAAATAGGATATCACTGTTCAAAAAACAAACAAATTTGGAATATAATAATACCTAGTTTTAATTATGGTGATAGTTATTGTTTAGGGTGATGGATAATAACAAAAAGCCCTTAAACTCAGGAGTCACCGAGTTTAAGGGGAAGGGAATACAACTTATTATTTTATTTGATACACAATCGGTGCTGTAAATTATGTGTATAAAAACCAGAATGTCATCGCTAAGTTAACGGTAGCGGCGATAGCCATTGGAATTGCGGTTCTTTTCACTATTTGGAAAGGTGAGACATTGGCAATTCCTGCAATAGCAACAATAGCTGCCGTAATAGGTGAAACTGTGCGACCAAAGCTGGTCATAATTTGCATAGGTAAAATTAAAGTGATGACATCGACTTTTAAGAACGCAGCAATTTTGGGTGTTAATGCGGCAAATGAAAAGAATGCAGCATTACCCGATCCCATTAAAAAGGCTGCTAATGCTAAGATGGCACTCATCACAATAATCATCGCAGCAATACCAAAGCCAGCATCTTGAGCAGAACTAATTAAGGTATCTACCGCGCCACTTTTTAGTAATCCATTAGCAAAAAATTCCCCAGATACAATCAACGATACAACTAAAACAAACTGTTTTCCCATGCCTTCAAAGAACAACATAAAACTGTTCATTACCGCTTTAGCATCGCGCAATCGCACATATTCAAAGACTAGTGCAATAACCGTACTAATAATCATTGCGGTAGTCACTTCTAATTTAATGTAATTATGAAATAACGGACTAAAACCAATAATGAGAATTAAAGGGATCACGGGTAATAAGGCATATGATAATGGCACCTGACTTCCTTCTTCTTTTACATTATCAATAGCTGTTGGGTCGAAAACAAAACCCTCACGTTTATCCCACCAACGTTGAATAAAGAAATGGGTAATAGCAACCGCAATGATAATAGGAATAGTGATAGGGAGTTGGTGTTGAACAAAATAGACTGCAGGTTCAATATCCGCTGTTTTAGCCGCCATAATAACATTTCCAGAGCCGGGTCCATGATCAATAAATTGACAACAACCGATAACAGCTAAAGCAGATAGAGGACTAATACCTGAGCGAATTAAAATAGGGTACATCGTTACCATGAGTAACATTCCTAAACCTGCATGGCTAGGAATAAAAATAACTAAAATTTGTGTGACTAAAAATGAAATAACCAGTAATAAGTAGGGGGATTTAATCGTTTTTAATGGTTTTTCAAAAATAGCAAATAAAGCTCGGCTGGCGCCCACGTGTTCCATATAACGTGAGAAACCAGCAATTGCCATTAAGGTTAAACCTAAACCCGCTAAACGCGAGCTCATAATATCGGTAAAAATTTGGAAAATATCAAAATACTTAAATTGTGTAGATTTATTTTCCGGTAATAAAGGGTTGAGATCGAGAGAAGCTGTAAGGAGCAATAACAGCATGCCTCCGAGTAATAACACAGGTTGAGGTTTATAACCTCGAGCCAGCAAATAAACTACCAACGCAGTAACTAGCGCGGCAATAATTAAACCAGTCATAATTAATTCCCCAGTGTCGTGATGCAGTATTGTTGTTATTGATTTAATGCACTAAATGCTTGGGTGAGATCTGCAATTAAGTCATCAGTAGACTCAAGACCAATATGTAAACGTACAAAAGGACCGTGGCCTTCACGCCAATCTGTTGCTGTTCTGGCACCCATAACATTGGCGGGTAATGCAAGACTTTCAAATCCTCCCCAAGATGCACCAATACCAAATAAGGTTAATGCATCAATAAATTGTTCAGATTGTTTAATGGTATATTTTTGTTTAAATTCAATGGTTAATAATCCATTACTACCTTTACAATCACGTTTCCATAAGTCATGGCGAGGATGTGTGGGTAACTCTGGAAACCAAACTTTGGCCACTTCAGGGCGTGTTTCTAACCACTGAGCGATAGCCAGTGCTGATTTACCATGATTTGTAAGACGTTGAGCAAGAGTCCTCATTCCTCTCAGGACTAAGGCGGCATCATCAGGGCTACTTGCTTGACCAAGAGCTTCTGGTAATGCCCCAATTTGTTTCCATGCGGTTTCATTTGCGATCATAATGCCCATCATGACATCTGAGTGACCGCATAAATATTTAGTTGCAGCAATTACAGAAACATCAGCACCTAATTCCAAAGGGTTATAAAGCCATGCCGAGCCCCAAGTATTATCCACCCCAACAGGAATATTTTTTTCATGAGCGATATGGCAAATTTCTGGTAGATCCAGCATTTCATAAAGTAATGAACCCGGTGATTCAACGAAAATAAGTTGAGTGTTTTCTTGAATTTTTTGCTCGAAATCTGAACCGTCAGTTTTAAAAAAGCTATAAGTGATATTATTAGGCTCTAAAAAAGCAGAGGCTATTTTACGTACGGGTTCATAGACAGAATCAGCAAATAAAACATGCCCACCACTTCGGGCGTAGCCCATAATAGTAAATGCAATTGCGGCTAGCCCTGTAGGAAAGAGCTGTGCTCGATAACCACCTTCTAATTCAGTTACTAATGCTTCAAGTGCAAACGCTGTTTCTGTACCACGAGCACCATAGCTTAATACTCGTTCAGTAATACGACGATCGCGTATTTCACGCCAACTTTTTATTGAATCAAAAACAATAGTACTGGCTCTCATAACAGGAGGGTTAATTGGGCCAGATGTTTTAATTGCTTGACGCCCACTATGTATCAATGTTGTTTGTTTATTCTGTTTCATTATTTATATCTCCGAATATAGAAAATAAGATCTCCCAGTAATTAATTTAGAATTTAATTACTATTTTGAGCTGGAAATTTGTAG
>NZ_CAWPAV010000120.1:0-61777 GCF_963885725.1 Proteus sp. G4380 | reverse complement strand
TGATCTTAAGTTATCGATAACTAGTCATAAAAATCATTCGTAAAAAATTGATAATTCTGGTTAATGGGACGGTAAAAATTACACAATCAGGTTGTTTTTCAAGCAAATAAAAAGGCACTAAAAAATAAGTTTTATTTTTCAGTGCATTATATTAATTGATTAATTCATAATTAATATGAATGTATTCTATTTTTTACTGTAGAGGGTTAGCTAGAAATCCCAGTCATCATCTTCGGTATTGATCGTTTTACCAATAACATAAGAAGAGCCTGAGCCAGAAAAGAAATCATGATTTTCATTTGCATCTGGCGATAGTGATGAAAGTATTGCTGGACTAACATTAGTTATTTCATCTGGAAATAGTGCTTCATAACCTAAATTCATCAGCGCTTTATTCGCATTATAATGAAGGAATTTTTTTACATCTTCTGTCCAACCGACAGAGTCGTAGAGATCTTCTGTATATTTAACTTCATTATCATATAAATCTAATAATAATGAGAAAGAAAAGTCTTTAATATCTTGTTTCTCTAATGATGATTTATTTAATAACTGATTTTGGAATTTATAGCCAATATAATAACCATGCACAGCTTCGTCACGAATAATTAAACGAATTAAGTCAGCTGTATTGGTTAATTTCCCTCGACTTGACCAATACATTGGTAAATAAAATCCAGAATAGAATAAAAAAGACTCTAAAAATACACTGGCAATTTTTTTCTTTAATGGATCACTATCTTGATAATAACGCAGAATAATATCTGATTTCTTTTGCAAATAGGTATTTTCTTCACTCCAACGATAAGCATCATCAACATCTGTTGTTAAGCAGAGTGTCGAAAATATCGAGCTATAAGAGCGAGCATGTACCGCTTCCATAAAACAGATATTCGATAATACCGCCTCTTCATGAGGAGTCTGAGCATCAGGCATTAAGGTTGGTGCCCCGACCGTATTTTGTATCGTATCGAGCAGTGTAAGCCCTGTAAATACACGGATAGTCAACTGTTTTTCAGCTTGGGTTAAGGTATTCCATGAAGGTATATCATTAGAAAGTGGAATTTTTTCGGGTAACCAAAAATTCATGGTTAAACGGTTCCAAACTTCTAAATCTTTTTCGTCTTCAATACGATTCCAATTTATCGCATTAACACGACTTAAATAAGATGCAGACATAGTAACACTTTCCTTATCATTATTATTAAAGGGCGCATGAAACACAGCCTTTTATTTCTGTGCCGGCTAATGCTGTTTGTCTAATACGAATGTAATACAAGGTCTTTATACCTTTACGCCATGCATAAATTTGTGCTTTATTAACATCCCTTGTGGTTGCTTCATCAGAAAAGAATAATGTTAGCGACAATCCTTGGTCGATATGTTGTGATGCTTGTGCATAGGTATCGATAATTTTTTCTGCGCCAATTTCATAAGCATCTTGATAAAAATGACGGTTTTCATTGGTCATAAAAGGGGCGGGGTAATAAACCCGACCGATTTTACCTTCTTTTCTTATTTCAATCGGTGCCACAATGGGGTGAATACTCGATGTAGAGTGATTGATATAAGAGATTGATCCTGTTGGCGGTATTGCTTGTAAGTTTTGATTATAAATACCGTGAGTCATAATCGAGAGCTTAAGTTTTTGCCAATCTTCTTGGGTTGGAATATGAATATTGGATTGGCTAAATAGCTGGTGGACTTTTTGGGTTTTAGGTAACCACTGTTTTGATAAATATTTATCAAAATACTCCCCAGTGGCATATTTTGACTGTTCAAACCCTTTAAAGCGCTGTTTAGTCTCTATCGCTAATTGGTTAGAGGCTAAAAGGGCATAGTATGTTACGGTATAGAAATAGATATTGGTAAAATCAAGTCCTTCTTCTGAACCGTAATAAATCCCTTCACGGGCTAAATAACCATGTAAGTTCATTTGCCCTAAACCAATGGCATGAGATGCTTGGTTGCCTTTTTCAATAGAAGGTACTGATTCTATTTTAGTCATTTGTGCCACACTCGTCAGTGCTCTGATGGCAACATTTACGGTATGCGCAAAATCTGGTGAGTCCATCGCCATGGCGATATTCATTGATCCGAGATTACAGCTAATATCATGACCAATTTGTCGATAACTTAAATCAGGATTGTATTCACTGGCACTATTTACTTGTAAGATTTCTGAGCATAAATTGCTCATATTAATTCGGCCCGCAATCGGATTTGCGCGATTGACGGTATCTTCAAACATAATATAGGGATAACCTGATTCAAATTGAATTTCAGCTAAAGTTTGAAAAAATGCCCGTGCTTTAATTTTTTTCTTACGTATCTCTGCATTGTTGACCATTTCAGTATATTTTTCGCTAATACTGATTTCTGACATAGGAACGCCATATACTCGTTCTACATCATAAGGTGAAAATAGATACATATCTTCGTTGCGTTTAGCTAATTCAAAGGTAATGTCGGGAATAACGACACCTAATGAAAGCGTCTTAATACGTATTTTTTCATCAGCATTTTCTCGTTTTGTATCTAGAAAATGATAGATATCAGGATGATGAGCATGGAGATAAACCGCTCCAGCTCCTTGTCTTGCGCCTAATTGATTGGCATATGAGAAGGCATCTTCAAGCATTTTCATTACCGGTACTACGCCAGACGATTGGTTTTCAATGCGTTTTATGGGAGCTCCTGCTTCTCGTAAATTAGTCAGTAAGAAAGCAACACCTCCGCCACGTTTCGACAATTGCAACGCAGAATTGACTGCTCGGCCAATGGACTCCATGTTGTCTTCGATACGTAATAAAAAACAAGAGACCAATTCGCCACGCTGTTTTTTTCCACAATTTAAGAAAGTAGGGGTTGCAGGCTGGAAACGGCCACTAATTATCTCATCGACAAGGTGAGTGGCGAGTTTGGTATTCCCCTGTGCTAGGGTTAAGGCAACCATACAAACACGATCTTCATAGCGTTCGAGATAACGCTCACCATCAAAGGTTTTTAAGGTGTAACTGGTGTAGTATTTAAATGCACCTAGGAACGATTGAAAGCGAAATTTTTTGCTATAGGCATGCTTAAAAAGCTGTTTGATAAACGGGAAATCGTACTGCTCTAATACTTGTGCTTCGTAGTAGTGTTGTTGCACCAGAAAATCGAGCTTTTCTTTTAGATCATGAAAAAACACCGTATTTTGATTAACGTGTTGACGAAAAAAATGGTGGGTGGCTAATTTGTCTTTATCAAACTGGATATTGCCTTGCTCATCATAGAGATTGAGCATGGCATTTAAGGCGTGATAATCGAGTTGTTCTATAGAGTGGGTCATATTTTTTATCTCATTCACTTTTTAGTCATTATTTGCTAGCTGACCAAAATGTGCTTAATCCGGTTTTTACACGTTTAACATCTTCAGGCGTACCAAGTAACTCAAAACGATAGAGAAAAGGGACTTGGCATTTTTGTGCAATAATGTCACCTGCTAAGCCGTAAGCAGAGCCAAAATTGGTATTTCCTGAAGCAATAACACCGCGTATTAATTGGCGATTTTCAGGAATATTTAAAAACTGGATCACCGCTTTAGGCACTGCGCCTTTAACGCCACCGCCACCATAAGTTGGGCAGAGCAACACAAAAGGTTGTGTGGCTTGTAGTGGTTCATCCTCTTTTATCCTTGTCGCTTGTAGATTAAGTTTTTGTACGAAGCGGTGACAATTTTCTGAGCGACTAGAGAAATAAATTAAAGGGGCAGTCGATTGCATAAGTTGCTCCTTTAGCGCGCTATTTGACGAATTTTATCTGGGCAAAAGCCAGACCAATGTTCGTCACCATTAACGACAACCGGTACTTGGCGATATCCCATAGAAACTATTTTTGCTAATGCTTGAGTGTCTTGGGTGAGATCAACCGCAGTGAAAGGAATTTTTTGTTGTTGTAATGCGCGCTCGGTTGCACTGCATTGAACACAATTTGGTTTGGTATAGAGGATCACAGACATAGAATAACCCTTATAAAAATGTGAATGTGTCTGCTCACAGTCACAATGAAAAGTGCTTAAATACTATATATAGGTTTATTCTTTTTCAACCACACTAGATATGGTGTTTTTTATTTTTGATAATGATTATTATTAAAATTAAGCAGTTAGCAGATTTATTTTATTTTCTTATCGCTCATTTGAGCAATTTTTATTAGGTATAGTAGAAAATTAGATGATTGATTTACTTACAAAGCATGTTTTAATCTTGATGATACAGACAAATCAATAGAGAACACATTATGTACCAAGATTATCTCAATACGCCGAAAGGTTTTCCAAAGCCTTATATATCCATTACTGCAGATGATGATGGCATCACCAGCCTTAACTTTGTTAGTGAAAAAGAGGCGTTAGTTAATTCAAATGCCATAATTGACCTGTGTATAAAACAGTTAAAAGAGTATTTTTCGGGTAAACGCACCCTATTTTCAGTGCCACTAGCGCCTAAAGGAACCGAATTTCAAATACGCGTTTGGCAGACTTTACAGTCTATTCCTTATGGTGAAATTTGGAGTTATAAAAAGTTGGCACTTACATTAGGTTCCGTCAACTATTGCAGAGCGGTAGGAATGGCAAATTCACGTAACCCAATCTCGTTAATTATTCCTTGCCATCGCGTCATTGGTCATAATGGTAAGTTAGTAGGCTATACTGGGGGACTTGATATCAAACGTTGGCTATTACACTATGAAAAAGTGGATATTGACGAATAGTTCATATTGTAAGTATTAAGCACTATTTCTTAAGTGATTAATGGCTTAAGTTATGGGATTTGTCTGAATAATAATCGTTTAACAGAAAAAAAATACGCGTTTCGTGATCTAGACTGTGGACAGCGAATCATCATTTTTGTTTTACTATAGCCAACGCAAAACGCTTGCGTTTATTTTCTATTTTAAAGGTAAACTTGATGTCTAAATTAAAAGGTAACGTTAAGTGGTTTAACGAAACTAAAGGTTTTGGTTTTATCACTCCAGAAGATGGCAGTAAAGATGTGTTCGTCCACTTTTCCGCTATTGTTTCAGAAGGTTTTAAAACACTTGCTGAAGGTCAAAAGGTAGAGTTTGAAGTTACTGACGGCGCGAAAGGGCCATCTGCTGCAAACGTTGTCGCTATCTAATTAACGACTTCTCCAAAAGTAAAAAACGTTTTTGAAATGACCCCCAATAGTTGGACAACCAATTATTGGGGGTCTTTTTATGTCAAATACAGGGGGGATTTAAACATCATCATTGCTACTTAGGGTGACTATGCTTGCCACACTGCATAACTCTCGCTCGTTTTGATGATGAAAAAAGACTTGAGAAATTTAAAGAGGAGCTTGCGTATCTAGCTGCGGGATAAATACCGTGGTTGAAAGTTTTTTAAATTATTAAAATCAAGAATACATCATAGCTATCATTTCAAAATATCAATGTATGTATTGATAAAATTGGCTAATTTATTGAGTAATACCACCGGGAACAAAATCAAATTAAAAGGCCTGACATTGGTTGAATATTAAGTTCAGGCCTTATAAATCGCTTAACTAAAAGAGTACAACTTTATGATTAACGGTTTTTATCTTGTTAAAGAGACTACATTTCACGGAGTAGCCAGAATGCGAATGCCGTCATCAGAAACGAGCCCGCTAAGTTTGCCCCCATGGTGCCTAATGCCCAGCCTATTCGTCCTTCATTAAATAAGGCGACCACCTCAACAGAAAAAGTAGAAAAGGTGGTTAAGCCGCCACAAAAACCTGTGGTAAGCATGATTTTCCAAATAGGGTCAATATTGGGAGCTTTACTAAACCAAGCAATGCCAAAGGCGATAATAAAGGCACCAATACAGTTAGCGACCAAGGTCCCCGTTGCAAAATGGGGAAAAAGAGAATTGAGGCGGTAGCTAATTAGCCAGCGTAGTACGCTACCTAAACCACCGCCGATAAATACAGCTATTGCAATGTTAAGCATAAGAGAGATTAATCGTTATTTAACCTCAATCCCTTGAGCTTGAAGATCAGCATGATAAGACGAACGAACAAATGGTCCACAAGCGGCGTGGGTAAAGCCCATCGCTAATGCTTGCTCTTTCATATATTCAAACTCGTCAGGACTGACGTAGCGTTGAACAGGAAGATGGTGACGACTGGGTTGTAAATATTGCCCTAATGTCAGCATCGTTACACCATGTTTACGCAGATCGCGCATCACGTCAATAATTTCTTCATTTGTTTCACCTAAACCGACCATTAACCCCGATTTAGTTGGAATATTTGGGTGGGCTTGTTTAAAGCGTTCTAGTAACGTTAGAGACCATTGATAGTTCGCACCAGGACGCACTTGACGATAAACACGAGGTACGTTTTCTAAATTGTGGTTAAAGACGTCTGGTGGTGTGTCAGTGAGGATCTCTAATGCTTTATCCATACGACCACGGAAATCAGGGACTAAAGTTTCGATGCGAATATTAGGATTTTTTTCACGGATAGCGGTAATACAATCGGCAAAATGTTGTGCACCACCATCGCGTAGGTCATCGCGATCTACTGAGGTGATAACAACATAACGTAATCCCATATCTTTTATCGTTTGGGCTAATTTAATTGGCTCTTGGGGATCGGGTGCGTTAGGACGACCATGAGCAACGTCGCAAAATGGGCAACGACGCGTACAGATTGCCCCTAAGATCATAAAGGTTGCGGTACCGTGGTTAAAACATTCTGCAAGATTAGGGCATGAAGCCTCTTCACAAACAGAATGCAGGCCATTTTTACGCATGGCCGCTTTAATACCTTGAATTTTACTTGAATCTGCGGGCAACTTTATTTTCATCCACTCAGGTTTGCGTAGCAGTTCTTCACGTTCTGTAACGATTGTTTTAACAGGAATAAGTGCCATTTTATCGGCGTCACGATATTTTACGCCGCGTTCCATCTGAATAGGTTTACTCATAATTGTGCCAGTTCCAGTTATCTAGGGTGATTAACACGATGTGACTGAGGTAATCAGGGTTTTAAAAAAAAATGATAAATGTTAAAAAAATTATAGCATTTTTATTGCTGTGGTTGGAATCCCAGTTGTGTACAAAAATGGTTGATTAATAATGATGCCACTTGTTCCGATGTTGCATTAGGCGCTAAATCAACCAGTTGTGTCATTTTTAGATCAGGATAACCACAAGGATTTATTCGCGTAAAAGGAGATAAGTCCATATCAACATTAAGTGCTAGACCGTGAAAAGAGCAACCTTTGCGTATACGTAATCCCAAAGAGCAAATTTTATCACCATTAACATACACGCCCGGTGCATCTGCACGAGCATATGCGTCTACATTAAATTCTGCGAGTGTGTTGATCACAGTATTCTCTAAAACAGTGACTAATTGGCGAACGCCAATATGGTTACGTTTTAGATCAAGCAAAACATACATCACTTGTTGGCCAGGGCCGTGGTAGGTTACTTGTCCACCGCGGTCAGATTGGATCACCGGTATAGAGCCTGTGTTTAAAAGGTGTTCTGCTTTACCCGCTTGACCTTGGGTAAAAACCTGTTCATGTTGAACCAGCCATATTTCATCAGGTGTATGACTTTCCCGTTTTTCCGTAAACTGATGCATAGAATCAGAAACCGGTAAATAGGGTTTCATACCCAATTGGCGAATAATGATTGTTTTATCTTGCACCGTGAAAATCTTCATTTGTAGCGTAATTGTGAAAGGCAGTATAACGCTCCAACAAATGAACTACCAGAATGAGATGAGATTATTGCTTCAGTTTGTGTTTGATAAAGGAATATTGATAAAAAAACGACGTAGTGAGAAGGGGGATAGATGTGATTAACCAAGCAGTGCTTAATTGGCGATTAACCCCAATTAGGCTTTTATTTAAGTGAGACTTACTAAATCTAGGTGACAAATCAATAACGAAATAATAAGAATTAATATAAGAAGTAAGGTGAAAGAGAAAGATAAAGAGAAGATACTGCGTAATATTGCTTCTTAAGTACGTCTAATGCCCCCTAATAGGGTAAGGGGGCAAATAGAAAAAAATTATAACACCATGCGAACAAGCTCTAATTCACCTAACTCTTTATAGAGGGTTTCTACTTGTTCAATATGCGTTGCGTTGATAGTCACCGAGACTGAGTGATAGTTACCTTTGCTACTTGGTTTTACTGAAGGTGTATAATCACCGGGTGCATGACGCTGGATCACTTCAACGACTTGGTCAACTAATTCGGGTTTAGCATGACCCATGACTTTGTAAGTAAATGAGCAAGGGAACTCTAATAGTTCGTTTAATTTTGTTTTCATCATAATGTAATCCTTAAGACAACAGGCGATGTTGTTTTAATAATCTCTTTTACACCTCATCAGCACAAATAAAAAGCGCATTCCTCCTATAATGAGGAATGCGATACTGATAGTTAGGGTAAATATAGAATGGGTAAATGTGTTTATTCCAATATCGATATAATCTTTATATATGGACACATTTATCCTTTTCAAGCCTTAACCAAACCAACGTGAAAATAATAATTTGATGTAATCAATCAAGCGGCTGAAAATGCCACCTTCTTTCACTTCATTCATAACAACAAGTGGACGTTGTTCAATGACTTGCCCATCAAGTTGGAAATTAATGGTGCCAACCACTTGGTTTTTACTGACTGGCGCATGTAATTCAACATTATCTAATACATAACTGGCCTTTAGATCTTTGAGTCGGCCACGGGGGATCGTGAGATAAACATCTTTATCAACCCCTAATTGCACTTTATCAGTATCACCATACCAGATAGGTTCAGCGGCAAATTCTTTACCCACTTGCAGCGGTTTTACCGTTTCAAAGAAGCGAAAACCCCAAGTAAGTAGTTTTTTACTTTCAGCATCACGGCCTTTAGATGAGTGTCCCCCCATCACAGCAGAAATCAAGCGCATATTTCCTTCTGTTGCAGAGGCAACAAGATTATAACCCGCAGCTTCAGTATGACCTGTTTTAATACCATCAACATTGAGGCTAGTATCCCAAAGTAAACCATTACGGTTAGTTTGACGGATATTATTGTAGGTAAACTCTTTTTCTTTATAAATGGCATATTCTTCTGGAACATCACGAATTAATGCGGCGCCAATCAATGCCATATCTCGTGCACTACTGTATTGCCCAGGTGCATCTAAACCATGTACAGTTTGAAATTGTGTGTTTTGTAAACCTAGACGCTTAACATAGTCATTCATCATAGTGACAAAGGTATCTTGGCTTCCCGCAACATAAGAGGCCATTGCTACACAGGCATCATTACCTGATTGTAGATTGATACCGCGTGTTAATTGTGAAACGGTGACTTTATCACCGGGTTTCAAAAACATTAATGATGAGCCGCGAAATACAGGGTTGCCCGTTGCCCATGCTTCTTCACCAATAGGAACAATATCGTTGTTCGATATTTTTCCTGCACGAATGGCTTGACCTATAACATAACTGGTCATCATTTTGGTTAAACTGGCTGGATCACGACGGACATCTGCATTTTTTTCCGCGAGGACTTTCCCAGAATTATAGTCGATAAGAATATAGGATTCGGCTTCGATATTAGGAACAGCGGGTATCATTGTTTTTAATGTGTCATCAGCAATAGCATGATGGCTAATAGCTAATAATATAAAGGTTGCACTAAATAGACGTGTTCTTAGTAATTTCACTGGGCGTGTCTGTTTCATTCTGTTTGTCTGTTCCGGAAATTCAGGGAAAATAAATAAAAGTTGATAAGAAAAATATCAGCAAACTCAGGTGATTCTATGCCTGAATTTGCTTTTAGAAAAAGAGTTTTTACGAATTATTACCCTTTATTGGCTAACAATAAACCCATCGATATTTTTACTTTGTTTCAAAGCACTTTTTATTGTTTCGGCTTGCGTTTTTGATGAGTAGGGGCCTAATTGCACTTTATGTAGTCCATCAGTTGTATTAATGACACCTTGGGTATTTAAAGCATTGGTTAATTCAGATAACCATGTTTGTGCATTAGTTTGATTACTTAAAGCACCTACTTGTACATAGTAGCCTTGCGCTATTGCGCTAGATGAAGATACTGGCTGTGGAGCTGGAGCTGGAGCTGGAGCTGGAGCTGGAGCTGGAGCTGGAGCTGGAGCTGGAGCTGGAGCTGGAGCTGGAGCTGGAGCTGGAGCTGGAGCTGGAGCTGGAGCTGGAGCTGGTTGAGTCACTGTTATGGGAGACGGTGCTGTTACAGAGGGTTGGGGAGCCATTGTCGATGGCTGAGTATTAAAGTTAGGACGCTCAGGTAATGTAGTAGCTCTTTTCTCTATTTGTGCACCTTGAGTACCAATACCACTTATTTGGCCATTTTGATCAACGACAATACCTTCAATTTGAATAGGGGTTGTTGGCATTAACTGCAAACTGTTATAAACAGCAGGTGTAACCTGTATTTGTTTGCCTTCAACGTAAGGGCCACGATCGTTAATTCGCACAATCATTGTGCGTCCATTGATTAAGTTTGTTATTTTCGCATAACTTGGAATAGGCAATGTTGGGTGTGCCGCAGCAAACTCATAAGGGTTGACTCGTTCACCTATGGTTGTTAAGCGACTCATTGCTAAGCTGTCGTAAACAATCGCTTGTCCTCGTTCACTAAAGTTCGCCGGATCTTTGACTATGCGATAAATTACCCCATTTTTACGATAATCTTGATTCGCAGTCGGGTGATAAGGCTCATAACGAGGCTCTATACCTAATACGGGTTGTGTAGGTACATTTGGCAACCTTGTGGTTGGCTGATTATTATTCACAGGTTTATCAGCAACACATCCTGCAAGTAGCAATGCACTGACACCCATCAAAACCCATTGCAAACGCATAGAAACCTCATTATAAACTTTTTGATAATAGTTTTCGGTGTGTATGAATTGACATAACAATGCCAAATCCTGCCATTAGTACAATTAATGCCGATCCCCCATAGCTTACCAGTGGTAATGGCACGCCGACTACTGGGAGGATCCCACTCACCATACCAATATTGACGAAAACATAAACAAAGAAGATCAGCATTAATCCACCAATCATGACTCTGCCAAATGTATTTTGTGCTTTTGTCGCGAGATAAAGACCTCGAGCAATTAAGAGTATATAGAGCGTTAGTAGGATTAAAACACCAATCAGTCCTAATTCTTCTGCGAGTACGGCAAAAATAAAGTCGGTATGGCGCTCTGGTAAAAACTCAAGTTGAGACTGAGTCCCTTGTAACCAACCTTTGCCATGTAATCCACCAGAACCGATAGCAATTTTAGATTGGATAATATGATATCCGGCTCCTAAGGGGTCAATTTCAGGATCAAGTAACATCATGACCCGTGTTCGTTGGTAATCATGCATCAAGAAAAACCAGAGTATCGGAATAAATCCAGCAATTAATAGTGTTGCGACAGTAATTAAACGCCAACTCATACCGGCAAGGAAGATAACAAAAATTCCTGAAGCAGCAATTAAAATAGAGGTACCCAAATCAGGTTGTGCAGCCACTAAAAGGGTGGGGACGAAGATCAACACTAAGGCTATTGCTGTGTTACGTAATGTTGGCGGACAAACATCACGGTTCATAAAGCGAGCGACCATTAGAGGAACGGCAATTTTGGCAATTTCAGAAGGCTGAAAACGTATGATACCTAAATCAAGCCAGCGTTGTGCACCTTTACTAATTTGCCCAAAGACATCAACAAAAATAAGTAATACAACACAAAATACGTAAAGGTGAGGAGCCCAGTTTTCATACACCCGTGGAGGGATCTGCGCCATGATAATCATAACGATAAAACCCGTAGCAATTTGTCCCAGCTTGCGTTCCATCATATCGGGATCTTGCCCACTTGCTGTCCACATAATAAATGCGCTATAGCATAATAAGGCAATAATACAGAGCATAAAGAATGGATCGATATGTAAACGCGTCCAGAGTGATTTTTTCTTGTTATTTTCTGTCATTGGGTTATTCCTCTGAGCCACGCGGTGAAGGCGGGGAAATAGGCAACTCGGTGTTGTTGTCTCCAAGTATAATGTGATCAAGTATTTGGCGAGTAATATCCCCAACAGATGGGCCAGCACCACCATTTTCTAAAATTATAGAGACGGCAACGGTAGGGTTTTCATAAGGCGCAAAAGCAATCATTAATTTATGATCACGAAGATGTTCTGCTAATTGGCTAGCATTATAGGTTTCATAACTAAATACCTGTGCTGTACCTGATTTTGCAGCAATCTTATAAGGAGCATCAGCAAAGCTACGTCGCCCTGTACCATTGGGTAGATTGGCAACACCATACATACCGTACTTCGCTAACTCCCAATAACCGGAGTTGATATCGCCAATTTGGCGTGTCTCTTTATCCACGTAAGGTAGCATTTCATTACCTAACTTGGTGCCATAAAGTAAGTGAGGGGTTTTAACCTGACCATCGTTAATTAAGGTCATTAACGCTTTTGACATTTGGATTGGGGTCGCCGTCCAGTAACCTTGACCTATACCAACAGGGATGGTATCCCCTTGATACCAAGGTTTTTTATATCGTTGTTGTTTCCATTCTCGGGTTGGCATAATGCCATTACGCTCTTCAGAAAGGTCAATCCCCGTGTATTCACCATAGCCAAAGCGGGACATCCATGTGGAAATACGATCAATACCCATATCATAGGCAACTTGATAGAAGAAAGTATCTGCTGACTCAATAATGGATTTAGTAACATTGAGTTTTCCATGACCCCAACGTTTCCAGTCACGATAGCGTTTTTCAGAGCCGGGCAGTTGCCACCAGCCCGGATCATGGATAGTTGTGTTAGGAGTAATAACCCCTTCACTTAGGGCTGCAACAGACATAAAGGGTTTAACCGTTGATGCCGGAGGATAGAGCCCTTGGGTTGCCCGGTTTATTAATGGTCTATCGGGATTATTAAGTAGGCCTTGATAGTCTGTATTAGATATTCCCCCAACAAATAGGTTAGGGTCATAACTTGGATTAGAAACCAGTGCTAATATCTCGCCGTTACGAGGATCTGTGACGACCACAGCCGCTCGGCTAGTGGTTAATAGCGTTTCAATATAGGTTTGTAATTCAAGATCAATAGTTAGGTAGATATCTTTACCGGCTTGTGGTGGTTGCTCATGCAATTGGCGGATCACACGGCCACGGCTATTAACTTCGACCTCTTCATAACCGGTTTTACCATGCAAAACAGATTCATAATAGCGTTCAATACCTAATTTACCGATATCTCGGGTTGCTGCGTAATTAGGATAGAGCCCTTCTTTTTCAAGACGTTCTACATCTTTATCATTAATTTTTGCAACATAACCAATAACATGAGTAAGGGCTGAACCATAAGGGTAATAGCGACGTTGATAGCCTTTGATTTCTAATCCGGGATAGCGATATTGATTAATGGCAAAACGTGCCACTTGCACTTGGTCAAGTGACGTTTTAAGCGGAATAGAACTAAAACGACGAGAGCGTTTTCGCTCTTTTTCAAATGCAGCAATATCGTCGTCAGTTAAATCAACGACCTCTCGTAAACTCTCCAATGTTTCTTGGATATTAGCCACTTTCTCCGGTACGATTTCTAATTGATAGATAGTACGATTTAGGGCAAGTGGAACCCCATTACGATCGTAAATAATGCCTCGGCTCGGTGGGATGGGAACTAATTTGATCCGGTTATCATTCGAGCGAGTTTGATAATCATCGTGGCGAGCGACTTGTAAGTGATACAAGTTAAAAACTAAGATGCCCGTTAAAACTAAGATCCCTGAAAATGCGACAATAACACGGCGGATAAAGAGTTTTGACTCCGCTGTATAATCTCGAAACGGGGTGCGTTTTCTTTTCTTCATCCCATTAGTTGATTTCACTTACTTACCCGCCAATTTATTATTCCCGATGATAAGGATGGTTTGTGGTAATACTCCATGCACGGTAAAGGCTTTCTGCTACCACTACACGTACTAGCGGATGTGGCATAGTTAATGGAGATAAAGACCAACTTTGTTCTGCAGCTGCTTTACAAGCGGGGGCTAAACCTTCAGGGCCACCAATTAATAAGCTGACATTTCTTCCATCTAACTTCCAGCGATCGAGTTGTTCGGCAAGTTTTGGGGTATCCCAACGGGCGCCAGGAATATCAAGGGTGACGATACGATTTCCTTTACCTACCGCTGCTAACATCTGTTCGCCTTCTTTTTCGAGAATACGCTTAATATCAGCATTTTTCCCTCGTTTACCCGCGGGGATCTCGATGAGTTCTAAGGGCATATCTTTGGGAAAGCGGTTAAGATAATCCATAAAGCCGGTCTGGATCCAGTCCGGCATTTTTGTACCAACGGCGATGAGCTGTAATTTCAAACTCAGCTCCAGAGTTTTTCGAGTTCGTACATACGGCGACTGTCTTCTTGCATTACGTGTACCATGGCTTCACCAAGGTCAACAACAATCCAATCAGAAACGCCTTGTCCTTCGATGCCTAAAGGTTGTAATCCTGCTTCACGACAGTCATCAACCAGATTATCGGCGACAGACATTAAGTGTCTGTTTGAAGTTCCCGTACAGATGATCATGTAATCAGTGACACTTGATTTTCCACGAACATCTAATGCGATAATGTCTTGAGCTTTAGAATCCTCAAGTTTATCAATAATAAATTGCTGTAATTCTGAGCCTTGCAAAAGGGTCACCTTTTTCTATTTAGTTAACTCAATCGAGAAAATAACAAAGCGCTATTTTAAAGGAATTTATACCAATAAATCTATTTTACTCGATGATTTATTCCAGTTGTCGATAGCAAAAACATCTATCAAGTATGGTTGCTATTCGACGCTTGATTTAGAAAAATTCATATATGCCTATTTATTGCGCCATAATAAATAATAAAAGCCGGCAGATAAGAACTTTCCAATTAGACGACAATTTTACTCCACAGTTCCCTTAATGGGAGCCGAGGGTGAGAATAACAGTAAAACAATGTCTGTCAATGCTCGTGAAATACCTGATAACGGTATCATCACGTCAATGATTGTATCATTATACGGTGTAATGTTGAGATAGTGACTAAGAGAAACAGACGAATGAAAGAAAATTATTATTATTTGGAGCAAACTTCAGAAATAGCGAGTAACAAAAACGCATTGTTACAGGCAGATTGGCAACGATTTTGTCAATTGTTATGCTATGAAGGCATTGAAATTAAACAAAATAATGATGAAAAACGACAAAATAAGGCAGTGATTTGTCGGGTTAAAATGAAAGGGGAATATTCATCAACCTTATTCATGCAGATTTTGGGGGAAGGAGAGTTACAATTAACCCTTGAACAATTTTCTCAACCTAGTGGATTGGAACATTTTCTGACACAGTTTTTTGCCTTAATTGATTATCAACAGCAGGTAAATGCTAAGTTGAGCAAAAAAGCACTGATCCAATTTCATAGTCGATATAAATATTTGTTAATGGCTTATTCTCAAGTCGCTTATCGAGAATTGGGGCGTTATATGGCCAATATCCCTAATTCGCTACCGCTGTTACAATTTGCCGAGCAGTATCAAAAGGCCTTAATGAAAGCACTGTCAATACCAGCAACTCGAGAAGGGCATACCAATGCATTAATGCATATGGCGGGATATTTTAAGCGAGCACTTAGCGCAGAGCAAAAACAGTTGTTAACACAAGAGATTTTATCTTATCGGCAAGGAAAAACGAGTCTTTCGGCTCCTTTGTCACGGTTGAAAAACTACTTGGCGTTTTATCCTGATAATTATCTACTTTCTCAACGCTATTTTTCACCTTATCCAGCGGTATTTGATGACTTAAGAGCGCAATTTTAATCTCTAAGATCTGTTATCGATACAACTGATGCTGTTTGATATAGTTTTCAACAGACTCAGGCAGAAGATCATGACAATCTAATCCTGCTTTATGTCTAGCCCTAATATCGGTCGCTGAAATATTGTATAAAGGAGTATCAGCAAGAAAAATTTTCCCGGCGGGTAAACAGTGAATATCTGCTTGCTGTTTGGTTTGATGTTGTTCAAGCCAGGTTTGCATTTGTGGTGATGTAAATGTGGTTTGGTAACCCGGGCGAGCGCAAACCAATAAGTGACACACATCTAACAACTCTTCCCATTTATGCCAAGTATCAATTGAAAGTAATGAATCTTGTCCAATAATAAAGGCTAATGGCTGTTTCTCACCAATTTCTTGTCTAAACGCTTTTAATGTCTCAATGGTATAAGAGGGAGTCGGTTTCTCTAACTCTCGAGTGTCGACTTTGAAAGCACTAAAAGGTTGTAATGCGAGCCGCACCATGGCTAATCGCTGTTGTGAAGAGGCTTCTGGTTGGGGGCGATGAGGGGGAATATTATTAGGCAACCAAATCACTTCTTTTAGCCCTATCAAGCCAGAAAGGGCTTCTACAGGACGTAAATGCCCATAATGGATCGGATCAAAAGTACCACCATATAGAGCAATGGCTTGATGAATTAAAGGGGGGTTATTATTGGTGCTAGCCATGGCGAATAAATCCTTCCGGTAATGCTTTTCCACATAATAATAAGCCAAGGGCATGAAGTTCAGGCCAAACGTTTTGTCCGTGATCCTGTTTAAGGGTTATTTCAATCTGGGTAAGTAATCGCATGGCAGTGAGTAATTGATGCTCTGACAAACGTTGTAACGCGGCGGTAAATATCGGACGTCGGTTTTGCCATATCCGATGTTGATCGAAAACGGATTTTAAGGAGGCCGTTTTAGCGCTACGATGTAAGGTAATTAATTGCATTAATTCGCGTTGCAATGTTCTAAGTAGAATAACGGGTTCAATATCCTCTCTTTTTAGTTGCTGCAAGATATGCCATGCCCGTTGGGTTTTGCCTGCTAATAATGCATCAATCCAATGATAAGCAGTAAAATGAGAGGCATCATTGACAGCCGCTTCAACTCTTGGCAGGGTTAATTTACCATCAGGATAGAGCAAACAGAGGCGTTCAATTGCTTGAGCTAAAGCGAGTAAATTTCCTTCATAGCAGTAACACAGTAATTGATTACCTTGTTCATCAAGCTCAAGGCCTTTTTGTTTGGCGCGTCTCGCTACCCAATTTGGTAATTTATCTAACTCAGGGGTTAAGCAAGTCACATAAATACCTTGCTGGCTGAGTGTTTTAAACCATTCGCTATTTTCCTGTGCCTTGGTTAATTTATGTCCACGTAAAATTAACAAGAGATCTTCATGCAATTCGTGAGATAAGCGTAAGAGCTTTTCTGACATTGCCGCATTAGGACCATTCTCAGGAAGATGGAGTAAGATAGATTGCTTTTGTGAAAAAAGACTCAGTGACTGGCAGAGTGAATATATTTCATTCCAATCAGTGCTGTTATCAAGGGTAAATTGATAATGTTCCGTAAAGCCTTGTGATTTTGCCACCGTTTGAATGGCATCTTGAGATTCTTGGAGTAATAGCGGTTCATTACCCCAAAGTAGGTAACTTTGGCGCAACCCCTCTTGGAGTTGCGCATTAAGTTGTTCTGGATAAAGGCGGATCATTTGGCTGGTGAGATTATCTGTTTCGCTTTAGCTGCCTCTGACGCTTTTTGGCGTTCAGCATTGTGAACCACCAATAATTTACGTACTAAGATAGCGGTAGCCTGTTCACGCATTTCCTGTTTGATAATATCATTTTCGGCATCTTTAGCTAATGCTTCTAATGGGTTATCAAAGAATGGACGTGAAACCTGTGATGAAATAGGGTAGATGGTTCCATCAGGCATAATCACTTGTGCATCTAGGACAAAAGTGAGCTGACGTTCAGCCGATTTACCGTCTTGATACACAGAGACAGTCTCTTTATTTTCTGAAGATCCAACAATTTTGAGAACAGGAATATCTGCTTTTGGCGTTTCAACCAGTTGAACTCCACTTAATCTCAATTGTTGACGCATTACACGAGATAGTGGCCCGTATGGGTCACCAGAGCTTAGGTAAAGCGTTTTTAATTCAGCTGGAACTTGGGTTTTACCTTGTAGGTGAAAACCGCAGCCAGC
The DNA here is from genome assembly GCF_963885725.1 of Proteus sp. G4380. Taxonomy (NCBI): domain Bacteria; kingdom Pseudomonadati; phylum Pseudomonadota; class Gammaproteobacteria; order Enterobacterales; family Morganellaceae; genus Proteus; species Proteus sp. G4380. The sequence continues at coordinate 43,658 of NZ_CAWPAV010000120.1, read as the reverse complement.
GGTGACCAACACCGCTAACGCAAAAAACAGCGAAAATAGATATCGCACTAAGCCTCCTTATCAGCCAACAACGATGTTCAGTAATTTGCCCGGTACATAAATCACTTTACGTACGGTGACATTTTCTAAATATTTAGCAACACTGTACTCTTTTGTTGCCATTTCCTGAACATAATCTTTTTCTGAATTAGCAGGAACAGTGATACGACCACGTACTTTACCATTAACTTGAACAATAATAAGTTTCGTGTCATCGACCATCGCTTCTTCATCAGCAACAGGCCATGGTGCAACATCAATATCCTCTTTACCACCTAACGCTTGCCACATAACAAAACAAGCATGTGGAATGATAGGAGAAAGCATACGTACCACCGCTTCTAATGCTTCTTGCATTAAAGCACGATCTTGCTCAGTCTCTTGTGGTGCACGTGTTAATTTATTCATTAACTCCATAATCGCAGCAATAGCCGTATTGAATGCTAAGCGACGACCTACATCATCAGAAACTTTGGCGATAGTTTTGTGTAAATCGCGACGTAAGTCTTTCTGCTCTGTGGTTAATGTTGCCAAATCAAGTGATTGAGTCGTTCCTTTTTCGGTATGCTCATGAACTAAACGCCATAAACGACGTAAGAAACGGTTCGCACCTTCAACACTTGATTCTTGCCACTCAAGTGTTAATTCTGGTGGTGCAGCAAACATCATAAATAGACGTACGGTATCAGCACCATAACGCTCAACCATGGTTTGTGGGTCGATGCCGTTATTTTTTGATTTAGACATTTTGCTCATACCAGCGTAAGTCAGTTCATGGCCTGCACTGTCAGTTGCTTTGATGATGCGATTTTTTTCATCGCGTTCAACAATCGCTTCTGCAGGAGAGACCCAATGGCGAGCGCCATCTTCACCGGTATAATAAAATGCATCTGCTAATACCATGCCTTGGCACAGTAAGCGTTTAGCAGGTTCATCAGAATTAACTAAACCAGCATCACGCATCAATTTATGGAAGAAACGGAAATACATCAGGTGCATGATAGCGTGTTCAATACCACCAATGTACCAGTCAACCGGTAACCAATAGTTAGCAGCTTTTGGATCTAACATTCCCTTGTCGTAATCAGGGCAGGTATAACGTGCGTAATACCAAGAAGATTCCATAAAGGTATCAAAAGTATCTGTTTCACGTAGCGCTGGTTGACCATTAATCGTTGTTTTAGCCCACTCAGGATCGGCTTTAATTGGACTGGTAATGCCGTCCATTTTCACATCTTCTGGTAAAATAACCGGTAATTGGTCATCAGGAACTGGAACAACGGTACCATCTTCTAAGGTTGCCATTGGAATTGGCGCACCCCAATAACGTTGACGAGAAACACCCCAGTCACGTAAACGGTAATTCACTTTACGTTCACCCACACCCATTGCAGTAAGTTTATCTGCAATAGCATTAAAACCAGCTTGGTTATCAAGTCCTGAGAATTCACCAGAGTTAATCAGGCTATTTTTCTCAGTCAGAGCGCCTGTTGATAAGTCAGGTTGGTTACCTTCTGCATCAGCAATAACCGCTTTAATCGGCAAACCATATTTAGTGGCAAATTCCCAGTCGCGTTCATCGTGACCTGGAACGGCCATAACCGCACCTGTACCGTATTCCATTAAGACAAAGTTAGCTACCCAAATAGCGATTTTCTCTTGGGTTAATGGATGAATAGCATACAGACCTGTAGCAATACCTTTTTTCTCCATGGTTGCCATTTCAGCTTCTGCCATCTTCATGTTACGGCATTCATCAATGAAGTGCTGAATTTCAGGATTATTTTGAGCGGCTTTTTGAGCTAATGGATGACCGGCGGCCACAGCAACATAAGTGACACCCATAAAGGTATCTGGACGTGTGGTATATACGGTCATAGTATCGTCGCTATCTGCGACATCAAAGGTAATTTCTACACCTTCAGACCGGCCAATCCAGTTACGTTGCATGGTTTTAACTTGTTCTGGCCATTCATCTAACGTATCTAAGTCGTTTAACAGCTCTTCAGCATAATCGGTGATTTTAATAAACCACTGTGGAATTTCTTTGCGCTCGACAGGGGTGTCGCAACGCCAGCAACAACCATCGATGACTTGTTCGTTAGCCAGTACGGTTAAGTCGTGTGGGCACCAGTTTACAGCAGAGGTTTTTTTATACACTAAACCTTTTTCATACAGCTTAGTGAAAAACCACTGTTCCCAACGATAATATTCTGGTGTACAGGTGGTGACTTCACGATCCCAATCATAACCAAAGCCCAGTTTTTTTAACTGGCCTTTCATATAATTGATATTTTCATAAGTCCACGGTGCAGGTGCGGTGTTATTTTTTACGGCAGCACCTTCTGCGGGTAAACCAAACGCATCCCAACCAATAGGTTGTAAGACGTTTTTACCCAACATACGTTGATAACGGGAAATCACGTCACCAATGGTGTAGTTACGGACGTGTCCCATGTGTAGTCGACCAGAAGGATAAGGTAGCATTGACAGGCAGTAATATTTTTCTTTGTTATTATCTTCTGTCACTTTAAATGTATTGTTCTTTTCCCAGTGTTCCTGGATAGTTTGCTCTATATCTTCGGGACGATATTGTTCTTGCATGGCACCGATAATCCTATGGTGAATTAATGGCTACCGAAGGGTAACCGCTATGATGAATTAAGACTTGCATAGCATAGCTGATTTTGTCTAATAGCCACAACTATTGATCTCAAGGAAAGCCATTGTTTGCATAACTTTTTTGCCACAATGGCGAGATAGCGCGAAAACAGCATTTTTTTGTTAATGATAAATGCGAGATTTTCAACCGCTTAGCCTAATTATTGCAAGAAAAATGAATTAATTGCTACTGTGTTGCGTCATCAAAGGTTGATGATTATTTTTAGCGATATTTTGCTGGCATGTAATAATTCATGCCAGCAAAGGGGAAAAGTGAGTGGGATAAAAAAGAAAATTGAAGATTAATGTAAGATTTTAGCTAGGAAATCTTTAGCCCTTTCTGATTTAGGATTATCAAAGAAGTCATTTTTCGGGCTATCTTCGACAATACGACCTTCATCCATAAAAATAATACGGTCAGCAACTTTTTTAGCAAAGCCCATTTCGTGTGTAACCACCATCATGGTCATGCCTTCATTCGCCAGCTCAACCATAACATCAAGAACTTCATTAATCATTTCAGGATCAAGTGCGGATGTGGGTTCATCAAATAGCATCGCAATAGGATCCATACATAAAGCACGAGCAATAGCAACGCGTTGTTGTTGACCACCAGAAAGTTGAGCAGGGTATTTATTAGCGTGGTTGGCTAAGCCTACGCGCTCTAATAATTTTAGCCCTTTCTCTTTTGCTGCACCTTTCTCTCTATTAAGGACTTTCACTTGCGCTAGTGTAAGATTTTCAATAATGGAAAGGTGAGGAAATAATTCAAAGTGTTGAAACACCATACCAACTTTGGCTCGTAACTTAGCTAAATCAGTTCGTTTATCATTGACTTTTATATCATTTACTAGGATTTCACCTTGTTGTATAGGCTCTAAACCATTAACGGTTTTGATAAGTGTCGATTTACCTGATCCTGAAGGTCCACAGACAACAACAACTTCCCCCTTTTTCACTTCAGTGGAACAATCTGTCAGTACTTGAAACTGACCATACCATTTGGATACATCTTTTAGGGAAATCATCTAAGTAGTCCTTTTTTTAAGAAAGTTCACTAACATTGAAGCGGAGAAACTAATTATAAAGTAGACAAAACCAGCAAAAAGGATCATTTCAACCTGTGTGCCATCACGCTCACCAATATTTGCCGCTGTTCGGAAAAAGTCGGTCAGACTTAATACATACACGAGTGAGGTATCTTGAAATAAAACGATACCTTGTGTGAGCAATAAAGGGATCATGGCACGAAATGCTTGAGGTAAAATCACTAAACGCATCGTTTGTGATTTTGTCATTCCTAAAGCTAAGGATGCTGAAAACTGGCCTTTACTGATGCTTTGTATACCTGCTCTGATGATTTCAGAGTAATAAGCAGCTTCAAATAGAGAGAACGCTACCATTGCTGAAATTAAACGGATATCACTTTTTGGTGAAAGGCCTAGAACATTTTGTAATATGTTAGGCACAATTAAATAGAACCACAGTAATACCATCACTAAAGGAATAGAACGAAAGGTATTAACGTAAGCGGCCGCAAACCAACTGATGGGCTTAAAAGTAGATAAGCGCATCACTGCAAGTATTGTTCCCCATAAAATACCGATAACAATTGCTGTTATGGTGATTTTTAAAGTAATGACCATGCCATCCATTAAAAAAGGTAGGCTAGGAACAACAGAACTCCAGTCAAACTCGTACATTATTGACCTCCTGCTGTGCCAGGTAAACGCACCCGTTTTTCTAACCAGTGCATAATCAACATAATAATGACGTTAATAAAGACATAGGCTAGTGTGATAGCGGTAAAGGATTCATAAGCTTTAGCTGAATAATCTAATAATTTATTCGCTTGCGCAGCCATATCAATCAGGCCAATCGTTGAGGCGATTGCAGAGTTTTTGACTAAGTTCAGCATTTCAGAGGTCATTGGCGGAATAATGACGCGATAAGCATTAGGTAATAAAACATAGCGGTAGGTTTGTGGCAGTGTTAAGCCTAGTGCTAAGCCTGCTGCTTTTTGTCCTCTTGGTAATGAATTGATTGCCGCCCGCACCTGTTCACACATGCGCGCTGCGGTAAACAAACCTAAACAGAGTGCTGAAGAGACAAAGAATTGGATATTCGGCGTTAAGTCCATTTTGAACCAATCACCAATAGCTTGTGGTAAGAGTTCAGGGATCACTAAATACCATGTGAAGAATTGTACAATCAGGGGGACGTTACGAAATAGTTCAACATAGATAGCCCCTAAACTAGAGAGCAAGCGATTAGGTACGGTTCGTAAAATACCAAAAAAAGAGCCGACAATAAAAGCGATGATCCAAGCACAAAGAGATAAAGCGACAGTAACTTGAAAGCCTGAAATAAGCCAACCTAAGTAAGTGGTATTTCCAAAAGGGGCTTCTTGGAAGAATATCCCCCAATCCCAATCAATCGACATGATTTCACCTCCGGTGAAAAAAATGGGGCAGGGAACGGCTGCCCCAAACTTCACTGATCTGTCTGTCCAACAGATACTTTATAATTATTAATTTTGCATCAATTACTTATATGCATTGTTAGTTCAATGCTTTATCATTTGGTGATGCAAACAGTGCTTTCATTTCATCCGAGATAGTGAATTCTAAATTGAGGTTTTTCGGTGGAATTGGGGCATTAAACCAACGGTTGAACGATTTTTCTGCTGCGCCAGATTTTTGCGCATTAGCAATGGTTTCATCAATTAACGACTTAAATTGTGTATCACCTTTGCGTAACATACAGCCATAAGCTTCTTCTGATTGAGGTGTTCCCACAATCTCCCATAACGCAGGTTTTTTCGCTTTAGCACGTTCACCCGCTAATAAGGCGTCATCCATCATAAAAGCAACGGCACGCCCTGATTCAAGTGTACGGAATGAGTCGCCATGATCTTTTGCGCTAATAATGCGCATATTCATTTTTTTCTCATCATTGAGCTTGTTGAGTAACATTTCAGATGTGGTGCCTGACGTAACAACCACATTTTTGCCCGCAAGATCAGCAAAATCTTTAATTCCACTGTCTTTTTTCGCAAGTAAACGTGTACCAACAATAAAAATAGTATTCGAGAAATCAGCTTGTTGTTGGCGAGCGAGATTATTGGTCGTTGAGCCACACTCAAAGTCAAATGTACCATTTTGTAATAGTGGAATTCGATTCTGAGAAGTGATAGGGATAAGGCGAACTTGTAGGTTAGGTTTGCCTAATTTTTCTTTTACTGCCTCAACAATCAGGTTGGAATAGTCTTGAGAGTATCCGACCACTTTTTGTTGATTATCGTAGTATGAAAAAGGGACAGAGGATTCACGATGACCAACAATAATAATATCGTTATCGTTGATTTTTTTTAAGGTACCAGTGAGTTCTTCTGCTTGCACAGCTCCTGCAGCCCCTAAAATCATTAATGATAATGCTAGTTTACGCATGCGCATAATAACTCCTGTCGTGGTGATATTGATGTGTTGCTTTGTGTTGCTTTTTTGTTTTAATTTGTTTTGATAATGTTAATAAATAGAACAAATAACATACGGTTGGGAAGTGCAATATTCCAAATACGAGAGCTATCTCTCAATAAAAGGATGAAATAAAAAATTGTTCAATGTTTTTTGGAAGTGATTTTCAATATTTAAAATTATTATAGTAATAACCATGAGAAGTTAAAGGTTAAAAAGAACAAAGAAGAAAAAGGCGTTAATCTAAAAAAGAAAAGAATTTGTAAAGTTTATCTTAAGGAGTTGTTTGTCTGTAGATTACCGTTAAGATAGCAGGTCAACAAATGAGGAAATCTATGCATAATTGGCGGTCAGGTCGCTGGCTAGTGTTGATAACAGTATTGCTGATCTTGTGTTGTATTGTTCAGCGCTCTATGGGGGCTCATGTGATTAGTGAGCGCTTAGCATCTGCTGTTTCGCAAACACAGTCCTCATTCTCGACGCCAATTGCAGAGCAACAAAATGCAAGTGAAGGGAAATATTCACTTTCAACCTGCGAATTAAGTGCTAAATCACTCTTATCGATTCCTCCTTTAGCGATTGAACCGCTTTTTTATACTTGGGCGGTATTACTTTTATTTGGTATGGCTGCCATTTATGTTTCTCGTCAACGTAGCCAGAAAAAACAACATCACCCACCGCCACGAATAAGGCTTCACCTTCATTACTGTATTCTAAGGGATTAGTAGCGCTTTAACTCAATAATACGTCTTATATTGAGGCGTTGTTTTATGTGTAGCGTTAGAGGATTTTTTAGGGAGTTGCTATGGTTCGTTCTTTTTTAATAGCATTGATGTTGATGCTATTTTCATTATCTTCATTAGCCGCCGATACAGGTTGGCTAACTATGCCAGACAATGATCATGCTCAGGTTAGGGCTACGGCTGACAAGTCATCGACAGGCGATGTTAAAATATTGCTTGAGGTGCAATTAGCGCCGGGCTGGAAAACATATTGGCGCTCTCCCGGAGAAGGTGGCGTAGCACCTGAAATTAATTGGACGCAATCTGTGTCTGATATGATATGGCATTGGCCATCACCTTCCGCTTTTGATGTCGCAGGTATTCATACCCAAGGTTACGATAAAGAAGTCGTCTTCCCCATTGAACTAAAATCTGTCGATAGCGATAACTTAAATGGGGTATTAACACTTTCAACCTGTAGTAATGTCTGTATTTTAACTGATTACTCATTAAATCTGGATTTAAACGAGCCTGCTCCCGCTGATTTTGAATGGCAATATAATCAAGCCATGGCCAAAGTACCTGTGACAAGTGGATTAATTTCTGCTGTTTCATCTGATTATCGAAATAGTCAATTAACCCTCTCATTACAACGAGAACAAGGTGACTGGCATCAACCTAATATTTATCTCGATCCACCACAAGGAATGCTATATGGCATTCCACAGTTAACAGCAAAAGGTGATCATTTATCTGTTACTGTCGATGTAACCGATGATTGGGGAGACGCTGCAGGTGACATTGTAGGAAAACCACTCTCCTTTGTTGTGACTGACGATGGCTATTCACGTCAAGTCAATGACACTATAGGCCAAGGCGATAGCGTATCTCTGCCTACTGCTGACTCGGGGGTTGGATTATGGAGTATTTTAGCCTTTGCGCTGTTAGGGGGCTTAATTCTTAATTTAATGCCTTGTGTGTTACCTGTTTTGGCAATGAAATTGGGCTCAATTCTTCATATCGAAAAACGTGATACAGGGGCTATTCGTAAACAGTTTTCTGTTTCTGTTGTGGGAATTTTAGTGTCATTCTGGGCCTTAGCGCTGTTTATGACCGTATTACGCTACAGCCAAGAAGCAATAGGTTGGGGCATACAGTTTCAAAGCCCTTGGTTTATTGGCTTTATGGTGCTGATCACGGCTATTTTTACCGCTAATTTATTTGGCCTATTTGAATTACGTTTATCAAGTAATATGAATACCAAAATAGCGACAGCAGGAGGCCAAGGTTATAGTCGACATTTCTGGGAAGGGGCTTTTGCTACATTGCTTGCCACACCGTGTTCTGCCCCATTCTTGGGGACTGCGGTTGCTTATGCATTGATAGCACCATTAAGTGAGTTATGGTTAATTTTCACCGCATTAGGTCTTGGAATGAGTTTACCATGGATCATGGTTGCTATGTTTCCATCAATTGCCAAAGTGTTGCCAAAACCCGGTAAATGGATGAATCGCCTAAGAGTTGTTTTAGGCTTTATGATGTTGCTATCTTGTATTTGGCTGATCACTTTATTGATCCCCCATTTTGGTATTGGCATTGTTGCGGCTATTTTTGTGGCTATCGCCCTGATCTTGCTTTTTGCTATTGCTAAACATTACGGCAAAAAAACGCTATTTGCTTCAATGGTGATCACCCTTATTTTAGGTGGTACAAGCTATCTATTTATTGCTCAGCCTGATACTCAGACCTTGGCGGGGCAAGATCAGGTGAATTGGCAACCACTCTCAGAAGAGGCTATCCATCAAGCGTTAGCTGAAAATAAACGGGTGTTTATTGATGTTACTGCAGATTGGTGTGTTACCTGCAAAGCAAATAAATACAATGTATTATTACGCGATGATGTGCAAAAGGCACTTTCAGAGCCTGATGTTGTCGCATTAAGAGGGGATTGGACGAAACCGTCAGAACAGATCACCCAATTTTTAAAACAGCGCGGTCAAGTCGCCGTGCCGTTTAACCAGATTTATGGACCATGTAACAAGGAGGGGGAGATCCTACCGCCTCTTTTAAATAAAGATCTAATGTTAACTATTCTTTCAGAGGCTAAAGGAGCCCAATAATGAAAAAAACACTTTCTGCACTGGTTATCTCTTCGTTACTTTTTGGTGCAAATGTTCAAGCCGCTGCCTTGAATGCAGCTCAAGAAAAAGAAGTACGTGCATTAGTTCGTGATACTTTAGTGAGTAATCCTGAGATTTTGGAAGAAGCTATCATGGCATTGCAAACTAAGAAGGCAGATGAGCAACAAGCACAGTTCCGTCAAGCATTGGCCTCTGAACATGATGCATTATACAACGATGCGGCAAGTCCACGTATTGGCGCTAAAGATGCTAAGTTAGTGTTAGTGTCGTTCACTGATTATAACTGCCCGTATTGCAAACGCTTTGACCCATTATTAGAAAAGATCACCGAACAATACCCTGATGTGGCGGTTATCATTAAACCATTACCATTTAAAGGTGAAAGCTCTGCTAAAGCCTCTCAGGCGGTGCTTTCTGTCTGGAAAGAAGATCCAAAAGCATTCTTAGCACTTCATCAACGTTTGATGCAGAAGAAAACGATGCTAGATAATGCAAGTATTGAAGATGCAATGAAGAGCACTAATACTAGCAAAATTAAGTTAACTGATGACAGCTTAAAAACGTTGCAAAATAACTTAGAGCTTTCTCGTAAACTGGGTATTCAAGGTACGCCAGCGACGGTAATTGGTGATACTATTTTACCGGGTGCTGTTGATTATGATCAGTTAGAAATTATTGTGAAAGAACAACTGGCGAAAGTGAAAAAATAATGGCAAATCGTTTACGAAAATGGGGTAAAGAATTAGTTATTCTCGCCCTTATTTTTGTGGCTATTTCATTTGCTATGGACTGGTGGCGTCAACCAACGCCACCAGAACTTACTGATTTATCTACGCTTTATACAGTTGATGATAAACCAGTCTCATTGATTGCCCTTAGCCAAGAGAAACCATTACTGATCTATTTTTGGGCGAGTTGGTGTGGCATTTGTAAGTTAACTACACCGACGGTAAATGATTTAGCACAACAGGGTTATAATGTTACGTCTGTAGTTATCCGCTCTGGTGATGATGCCAAAATAATACGTGGCATTAACTCCAAGCAACTAGTTTTTCCGGTTATTAATGATGATAGAGGGGCTATTTCTCAACGTTGGGGGATAAGTGCTACACCTTCTTTTGTTATTCTCTATAAAGGTGAAATGGTGCACTTTACAAGTGGCTGGACATCCTCTTGGGGATTAAAACTTAGGTTATGGTGGGCTTCAATTTAACTTGTTTATCAGAGTTTAAATGAAGAAAAAATAATGCCAGGTAGGCTGACAATAAAATCGATTATCTCATAGACAAGTTTTTTACGTCTGCGTTTTATTTTTGCTTCTTGGCTACCTTGAACAATTAATTCCTTTTCATTGTAAGTGCGTTTTGAGGTATTAATATGTATTGGTACAATATTAATAGGAATAACGATTTGATTATTCTTATTGGCTGGTGTTAATTGAGCTAATGTCCAACCATATTGATGTTGTTTATCTCCAAACGCATTTTTCTGGATAATACGACCGTAATAATCTTTACGAAAACCTTTTTCTTCATTATCGCTGGAAATCTGATGGGCATGTTGCCAATAAGGTAAAACATCTGTTGGTGATTGAATGAGTTTCGATAGTGCTGGTGGGTCAAGTGGGATCATATTGAGACGTTTAGAGCTTGCTTCTTGTTTTTGCTCATAGGCTCTCGCTGTTTGCCAATGTAAAGGCACAATTGTTTCATCTTCAATAATTTGATGAATCGAACTGGGTTGTTTTGATAATACCCAGCCAAATTCATTTTGTTGATTAAACATTTGGCGCTTGATCCATTTAGTTTCTTTATCTTTACGAAATCCTTTTGTTTCATTATCGGCAGATATTTTTTTCGCTCTTTGCCAAATAATATCAAGAATATATTCAGGGTAATGGATCATTGAAAAGTCCTTTTATTAGAAAAGCCCTTACTTAATTAATTGTTTTAAGATTAATTGAGCAGGGCTTTATTTAACATTAAGAACGACGCTTAATAAAAGCAAGAATTAAAAATACCCCTGCTAAAATCCACACTGGATAACTCCCCATTTTATAATAAGGTGTTGATCCTGTTGTGGGTGTCATTTTTTCAGCTAATGCACCTGCTTCAAATTGTGGAAGCTGGGCAATAACATCACCATTAGCAGCAATAAAGGCGGTAATGCCGTTATTAGTTGAACGTAATAATGGGCGTCCTAACTCTAATGAACGCATTCTAGCCATTTGAAAATGTTGCCATGGACCAATTGAATTACCAAACCAAGCATCATTTGAAATAGTTAATAAGAAACGTGTATCCGGCTTAAAGTTAGCACGAACTTGTTCTCCAAGAATAATTTCATAACAGATGGCGGCGGTTATTTTGGCATCATTTACCGTCAGTTGAGGTTGTATATATTCACCTTGGCTTAATGATGACATAGGTAAATTAAAAAATGGCGCTAATGGGCGCAATAAGGACTCTAAAGGGACATACTCACCGAAAGGCACAAGATGATGTTTGTTATAGCGATCTGTTGCCGGATATTGGTAAGCATAGTGTTCACCTAATGTAATAACACTATTATAAAAACGATAGCCTTCTAAGGTGGGACGCGCATCAATAATTCCTGTCATTAGATGCGTGTCTTGTGCTCTTAATTGTTTATCCAATTGCGCTAAAAAGCCTTGTTGCTGAATTTCAACATCAGGGATAGCTGACTCAGGCCAAATAATTAAGTTTGCTTTACCGATAAAAGGGCGACTTAAGGTGAGATAGGTGTTTAACGTACTTTCTAAAGTACCGGGTTGCCATTTTAATGATTGCGCGATATTGCCTTGAATTAAGGCAATTTCTTGTGTTTCATCAGTTAAAGGTTGATACCATTGATAAGATTTAAAGCTGATAGGTAAGAGTAATAATATTGCTCCGATCACCGCACTATATAGTGATTTACGATAGATAGCGACAGCAATAAGTCCACTAATTATGGTCAGCAAAAAGGTTATCATGGTGACACCAAAAATAGGTGCAATACCTTTTAATGGGCCATCAATTTGGCTATAACCAAATTGTAACCACGGAAACCCTGATAACACCCAGCCCCTTAAAAATTCAGTGAGTTGCCATACAGCGGGAGCCGCAAAGACAAAACGCCAAAAGGTAGGTTTAGGGAAGAACTTGTTTAATAATCCGGCAAATAGGGCGGTATAAAGCGATAGGTAAAGGGCTAACAATATGACTAAGAAAATATTGATAGCAAATGGCATTCCCCCAAAATCAGCAATGCTGACATATACCCAGTTTACACCACTACCAAATAATCCAAATCCCCAGGCAAAACCAAGCCATGCCCCTTGTCGTGTGGTTCGTTGCGTTATTATCAGTAGCAAACCTGATAAAGAAATTAACGCTGCAGGCCAGAAATCAAAGGGAGAAAACGCGAGTGTGCCACTGGCACCGAAAAAAACCGCCAGTAGGGTGCGAACCCACTGGCGGTTTAATAAAGAGAAATTATTCATTAATATCCTACACATCATTACCTAGTTCAGGTACAGGCGCATCGTCAGGAATGTGCACATAAACCTGAATAATTTTACGGCTATCAGCCATAACAACTTTAAATTGGTAATTATCAATGGTAATAGTTTCACCTCTAGCAGGAAGATGACCGAAGGCTTGCATAACTAAACCACCAATCGTATCGACTTCTTCATCACTAAAGTGAGTACCAAATGCCTCATTAAAATCTTCTATTTGGGTTAATGCTCTCACTGAGTAGGTATGGCGACTTAATGGACGAATATCAATATCATCCTCATCATCATACTCATCTTCAATTTCGCCGACGATAAGTTCAAGAATATCTTCAATCGTGACCAAACCAGAAACACCACCAAATTCATCAATGACAATAGCCATATGATAGCGTTGCGAACGGAACTCTTTTAGTAAGCGGTCAACGCGTTTACTTTCTGGTACAACGACAGCAGAACGTAAAACTTTGTCTATACTAAATGGCTCAGCACCAGTACGCATAAATGGCAATAAATCTTTTGCCATTAATAAGCCTTCAATATGATCTTTGTCTTCACTGATGACAGGAAAGCGAGAGTGCGCTGAATCAATAATCACATCAAGGCACTCATCAAGGGTTTGATTGCGTTTTAATGTGACGATTTGCGAGCGGGGGATCATAATATCCCGTACACGCTGTTCAGCGATATCCATTACCCCCTCTAACATATCACGGGTATCAGGATCGATTAATTCTTTCTGTTCAGAATCGCGGATAAGCTCCATCAGATCATCACGATTTTTAGGTTCACCGTGAAATAACTGATTAAGCAATGTGAGAAACCCCTTTTTAGGACCAGGGTTATCGTTACTCGAAGATTGGTCGTCGCTCATGGCGTTTTAACTATTTTTCCTCATTGAATGGTTATTAGATATAGTATTTATCATAAAATAAAGAGAACTGTTACTCTTTTTCAATCAAATAGGGATCTTCATAACCTAATTTTTGTAAGATTTCTGTCTCTAAACCTTCCATTTCTTCAGCTTCATCATCTTCAATATGATCATAGCCTAAAAGGTGCAGACAACCATGGATAACCATGTGTGCCCAGTGCTCTTCAACAGTTTTATTTTGCTCATCGGCTTCTTTTTCAACGACCTGACGACAGATAATTAAATCACCCAGTAAAGGTAATTCCACTTCAGGCGGTGCTTCAAAAGGAAAAGAAAGTACATTAGTTGGCCTATCTTTTCCACGATAAGTTAGGTTTAACTCATGGCTTTCCGCTTCATCAACGATACGGATAGTCACTTCACTAATAGGCTGAAATTGCGGTAGTACGGCTTCCAGCCAAGTGATAAATTGGGCTTCACTCGGAAGCCCTTGTGTATTTTCAGTGGCAACTTGTAAATCAAGAATCACTTCACTCATGATTTTCTCTCTGCAGTCTCTCTTTTTCTGCTTTAATTGCTTGGCGGCGTTTTTGATCTTCAACTTCCCAAGCTTCATATGCGACAACAATCTTAGCAACCACAGGATGGCGAACCACGTCTTCACTATGGAAGAAGTTAAAGCTTAAATCATCGACATTAGATAGCACTTCTATGGCATGACGCAATCCGGATTTATGGCCTCGAGGAAGGTCGATTTGCGTGATATCACCTGTGATGACCGCTTTAGAGTTAAAACCGATACGCGTTAAAAACATCTTCATCTGTTCGATTGTGGTGTTTTGACTTTCATCGAGAATAATAAATGCGTCATTGAGTGTACGACCTCGCATATAAGCTAAAGGGGCCACTTCAATCACATTACGCTCTATCAGTTTCTCAACTTTTTCAAAACCTAACATCTCGAATAACGCATCATAAAGTGGTCGTAAATACGGATCGACTTTTTGGCTTAAATCGCCGGGTAAAAAACCGAGCTTTTCACCCGCCTCTACCGCAGGGCGAGTCAGTAAAATACGGCGTACTTCTTGACGCTCAAGGGCATCGACAGCGGCAGCAACAGCCAGATAGGTTTTCCCTGTACCTGCAGGCCCGATACCAAAAGTAATATCGTGAGTTTGGATATTGGCAATATATTGCGCTTGGTTAGGCGTACGTGGTTTTATCACGCCGCGTTTAGTGCGAATATTGGTCGATTTCCCAAATTCAGGCACATGCTCATCACTTTGCTCAAGCACTCGGCTCTCTTTGATGGCAAGGTGAATTTGCTCAGGGTCGATGTCGGGTATCACACCTTTAATAGGTGAGGTTTCCACATACAGATGTCGCAAAATTCCTGCAGCTGCATTCACATTCAGTGATTTACCCGTTAGTTTAAAACGGTTATCACGGTGATTGATCTCGATACCTAAACGGCGTTCAAGTTGCTTAATATTGTCGTCAAATGGGCCACATAAACTCATTAAACGGTCATTATCTGCGGGCTCTAAGAAAATCTCTTGGGTCGCTACCTGTGTATGGGCTATTACTGTCACTGAGTATCCTTTTGTTAAGTCTGATCAATTAAGGTTGGTAAACACCTACACCTAATTCATCTTCTTTACGAGTACGGGCAATAACGGATTCTGGTGATTCATGGATACGTAAATCCATTTGATCTTCCGTTCTGACCACTTTACCACGCAATGAGTTAGCGTAAACGTCAACAATTTCGACATCAACGAATTTACCAATCATATCCGGTGTACCTTCGAAGTTAACCACGCGGTTATTTTCGGTACGACCTGAAAGTTCCATCACATTTTTACGTGAAGGGCCTTCCACAAGAATACGTTGTACGCTGTTAAGCATGGCACGGCTGTAGTTCATTGCTTGCTGATTAATGCGCTGTTGTAACAGATATAAACGCTGTTTCTTCTCTTCTTCGCTCACATCATCAGGTAAATCAGCCGCAGGGGTTCCTGGACGGGCTGAATAGATAAAGCTAAAGCTCATATCAAAGTTTACATCCGCAATTAATTTCATGGTTTTTTCGAAATCATCTTGCGTTTCACCTGGGAAACCAATGATAAAGTCTGAGCTTATCAGAATATCAGGGCGTGCTTTGCGTAATTTACGAATAATGCTCTTATATTCAAGAGCTGTATGATTACGCTTCATTAAGGTTAAAATACGATCTGATCCGCTTTGTACTGGTAAGTGTAAGAAGCTAACCAATTCAGGGGTATCTTCATAAACCGCAATAATATCGTCAGTAAACTCAATAGGGTGGCTGGTAGTAAAACGAATACGATCAATACCATCAATCGCTGCCACTAGGCGTAGTAATTCTGCAAAGCTACAGATTTGCCCGTCAAAGGTTTCACCACGATAAGCATTGACGTTTTGACCTAATAGATTAACTTCACGTACCCCTTGAGCGGCCAGTTGTGCGATTTCAAATAGGATATCATCACAAGGGCGACTGACTTCTTCACCACGCGTATAAGGCACTACACAAAATGAACAGTATTTATTACAGCCTTCCATGATAGAAACAAATGCAGAAGGGCCTTCAGCACGAGGTTCAGGTAGACGGTCAAATTTTTCAATTTCAGGGAAACTGATATCGACCACTGGGCTTTTGGTGCCTTTTACCTGATTAATCATTTCTGGTAAGCGGTGTAAGGTTTGTGGTCCGAAGATAATATCGACACACTGCGCACGTTGACGAATGTATTCACCTTCTTGAGAGGCAACACAACCACCAACGCCGATGATAATATCAGGTTTATTATCTTTAAAATTTTTCCAACGTCCTAACTGATGAAAGACTTTTTCTTGTGCTTTCTCACGGATAGAACAGGTATTTAGCAGTAGAATGTCCGCATCTTCGGCGACATCGGTTAACTGATAACCGTGGGTGCTTTCGAGTAGGTCTGCCATTTTAGATGAATCGTACTCATTCATCTGGCAGCCCCAAGTTTTAATGTACAGTTTTTTTATCGTCGACATTGTATAAATCCGGTATTTACAGTGAGATAATAGCTAATCACTGAAAAACGTTGCGTGTAATAAGCCAATAAGGCGGTTATTGTAGTCATTTGTGTGGTCAGTGACTAGAGTCAGTCGGCGCTAATTCTTTCTGGCGTTCAGTTTTGCTTATTTCTAATAAACTGATATAGCGCTTACCTATTATTTTTAAAGCAATGAGTTATGGCATAACAATGATGAGAAATGTAAAAAACGATTTTGATGCAGTCATTGCCGGTGGTGGCATGATTGGCGCAGCCGTTGCCATTGGGCTGGCGCAAGAAGGGTTGCGTGTTGCAATGGTAGAACGGCAATCTCCAGCACCTTTTGATGCCTCATCTCATCCTGATATTCGTATTTCTGCGATCAGCTGCGCGTCCGTTAGTTTATTAAAACAGCTAGGTGCATGGCAACATGTTTTAGCGATGCGCAGTGCGCCATACCTAACCCTCGAAACATGGGAAGAAGATAATGCCCATGTTATTTTTGATGCCAAAAGTCTTGGTTTACCTGAATTAGGTTATATGGTTGAAAATCGCATTTTGCAATTGGCATTGTGGCAAGAAGCAGAACGTTATAGCAATATCACTTTATTATGCCCAAATAGTCTAAGTAACATGAAATACTTAGATAATAAATGGCAAGTCACGCTTGCTGATGGTCAGGAAATCACCACTCAGTTAGTTGTAGGGGCCGATGGGGCTAATTCGCAAGTGCGTCAAATGGCAGGGATTGGCAGTAATGGTTGGCAGTATCGTCAATCCTGTATGTTAATCACCGTGAAAACGCAATTGCCACCAGAAAAGGGTACATGGCAACGCTTTTACCCTTCAGGGCCACGGGCTTATTTGCCTCTGTTTGATAATTGGGCTTGCTTAGTTTGGTATGATTCTCCGCAGAGAATTAGAAAGCTACAAACGATGTCAATGGCACAGTTAGAAAAAGAAATCGAACATGCTTTCCCTGAACGCTTAGGCAAAGTGACACCTATTGCAGCAGGCTCTTTCCCATTAACTCGTCAGCATGCTAGTCGTTATGTTGATAATGGTGTGATTTTAGTGGGGGATGCGGCACATACTATTAATCCATTAGCAGGACAGGGGGTTAACCTCGGTTATCGTGATGTGGATTGCTTGCTTAATTTAGTGGCGCAAGCGAAACAGCATTTTGAACCTTGGCATTCAATGGCATTGTTAAAAAAATATCAGCGCCGTCGTATGCCTGATAATATGCTGATGCAGGCAGGAATGGATCTCTTTTACCACGCTTTTAGCCATCAATTACCAGGCTTAAAATTAGCCAGAAATATCGGATTATTAGCTGCGCAGCATGCAGGAAAAGCGAAAGAAGCCGCGCTACGTTATGCTTTAGGGATTAAATGATGAGCAATGCGATGATCTGAATTGTCTTCATCGATCATCGCATTAGGTTTAAGCCTTTAAGTGCTTAGCATGAAAGGCTATATGTTCACCGATAAAACTCGCGACAAAATAGTAACTGTGGTCGTAGCCTTGATGTAAATTTAAACAGCACGCAAACTGTTTTTTATCACACACTTGTGCTAAACGTTCTGGCTGTAGTTGCTGTTGGTAAAAAGGATCATCAAGACCGACATCCACTCGTATGGGCACTGTCTGTTGTGTTTTATTCAGTAATTCAATCGTGTCATATTGTTGCCATTGTGCCATATCGTCGCCTAAATAAGCGCTGAAGGCTTTTTGTCCCCAAGGGACTTGGGTTGGTGCAACAATGGGTGAAAACGCTGAAATACTGCAATAGCGAGACAAATTACGCAAACCAATCATCAATGCACCATGTCCCCCCATTGAATGTCCACTAATAGCACGTCGCTCATTGGCAGGAAAATGTGTCTCAATCAATTTAGGGAGTTCATTAACAATGTAGTCATACATTTTATAATGACTATTCCAAGGTGCTTGTGTGGCATTCAGATAAAAACTAGCACCTTGTCCTAAATCATAAGCACTATCATCAGCCACATTTTCACCACGAGGGCTAGTATCAGGTACCACTAAAATAACACCGTGTTGCGCAGCATATTGCTGTGCTCCGGCTTTGGTAATGAAGTTTTGTTCATTACAAGTTAATCCAGATAACCAATATAAAACCGGATATTTTTGCCCATCTTCCATAGGCGGGAGATAGATAGCAAATTTCATCTCACAATTGAGGGTGGTAGAGGTGTGTTGATAAACCTCTTGCCAACCGCCAAAACAGGCATGGCGTTCAATGTTGTTCATTTTGACTCCTTAACAACAAAGTCAGACCTATTTGCTAATAGGCCTGAGAGTGATTAATCGAAATGAATAACAGTTCTAATTGATTTACCTTCATGCATTAAATCAAAGGCTTCATTTATTTTTTCAAGAGGTAAAGTGTGGGTCACAAAAGGTTTGAGTTCGATTTTCCCATTCATTGCATCTTCAACCATATTGGGTAGTTGGCTACGACCTTTTACTCCGCCAAATGCAGTCCCTTTCCATGAACGACCTGTGACGAGTTGGAAAGGGCGTGTTGAGATCTCTTGTCCTGCCCCCGCAACACCAATAATGATAGATTGCCCCCAACCACGGTGAGCACTCTCTAGAGCGGCTCTCATCACATTGACGTTACCAATACACTCAAAAGTATGATCAACGCCCCACTGAGTCATTTCAACCAGTACTTCTTGAATAGGTTTGTCATAATCATTGGGATTTAAACAGTCTGTGGCACCAAATTGGCGTGCTAATGCAAATTTTTCAGGATTAGTATCAATCGCAAAAATACGGCCTGCTTTGGCTTGTCTAGCGCCTTGCAGTACAGCAAGACCAATGCCACCTAAACCAAATACAGCCACCGAGTCACCTTCTTGTACTTTTGCCGTATTATGTACAGCACCAATACCTGTTGTCACGCCACAACCAAGTAAGCAGACTTCTTCATGGTTGGCTTGTGGATTGATTTTAGCGAGTGATACTTCAGCTACTACCGTATACTCACTAAAGGTAGAGCAACCCATATAGTGATAAATAGGTTGTCCATTATAGGAAAAGCGCGTTGTGCCATCAGGCATTAAGCCTTTACCTTGGGTTGCTCTTACTGCTACACAGAGATTCGTTTTGCCTGATTTACAAAATAGGCATTCGCCACATTCTGCTGTATAGAGAGGGATCACGTGATCACCCGGTTTGACACTGGTGACGCCTTCACCTACTTCAACCACCACCCCCGCGCCTTCATGACCTAAAATGGCAGGGAAAACACCTTCAGGATCATCACCTGAAAGGGTAAAGGCATCAGTATGGCATACGCCAGTGTGACTAATTTTAATCAATACCTCACCTGCTTGAGGTGGCATCACATCAACTTCAACAATTTTTAAAGGCTCTCCTGGTCCAAAGGCGACCGCAGCACGAGATTTCATAATGATATCCTTGTTGTTATTAGCGCAGGTAAGTGCGTATTAGTGAGATTGCATCATCAACGGAATTTTTTTGATCTTCAGGAGAAGCGACGGCATCCATTAGACCTTCACGTAAATGACTTTCGAGTACGCCCGCCATCAGGCCATTGATAGCACCCCGAATGGCAGCAATTTGCTGTAAAACTTGGCCGCATTCATTTTCGTTTTCAAGGGCGGTTTCTAATGCCAAAATTTGCCCTTTGATTTTTCTTACACGGGTTAACGCGGCTTTTTTTTCTGCTGGTGAGTGTGGCATATATAATCCTTAAATATACTATGGGGGAGTATAGTATTGGTATGAATATATGTACAGCTTGATCAAAAAATAACGTTACGATGAGTCTATGTAGATTATCGAGCAAACAATGATAAGTATGAGAGTAATGAGGAAATAGACAAGGCGTCAGCGTGTTGATAAAGGGTGAGAGTGAGGGGATATTTAAGGCTAAAAACAAAAAAGACCCGCCATAGCGAGTCTTGTTTGTTGATTTTAGTTAGTGTTTGACACTATTAATCAATGGTGCGGGAGGCGAGACTTGAACTCGCACACCTTGCGGCGCCAGAACCTAAATCTGGTGCGTCTACCAATTTCGCCACTCCCGCAACAACCTTTGAGAAAAAAAGACTCGTTTAACGAGTCTCTCTTTCAGAATATGGCTGGGGTACCTGGATTCGAACCAGGGCATGCCAGGATCAAAACCTGGTGCCTTACCGCTTGGCGATACCCCAAAATGGTGGCTATGACGGGATTCGAACCTGTGACCCCAACATTATGAGTGTTGTGCTCTAACCAGCTGAGCTACATAGCCAATAGGAGATAATTTCTCACTATTTATTGAATTTAGCAGAAATATGGCTGGGGTACCAGGATTCGAACCTGGGAATGCCAGGATCAAAACCTGGTGCCTTACCGCTTGGCGATACCCCATCCGCTAATTCAATTGTCAACACGCATATTATCTATCAGGAAAATGGCTGGGGTACCTGGATTCGAACCAGGGTATGCCAGGATCAAAACCTGGTGCCTTACCGCTTGGCGATACCCCACCTGATAAATTGACGACGGTTAAAATGGTGCGGGAGGCGAGACTTGAACTCGCACACCTTGCGGCGCCAGAACCTAAATCTGGTGCGTCTACCAATTTCGCCACTCCCGCAAAAAAGATGGTGGCTATGACGGGATTCGAACCTGTGACCCCAACATTATGAGTGTTGTGCTCTAACCAGCTGAGCTACATAGCCATCTTTTTTTGCATAACCTTCGTCGGCGTTGCGGGGCGCATTATGCGTATTACAGACAAATCCGTCAACTGCTTTTTGCATTAATTTTCGAGAAAAGTGTTCGTTTGCTCGCTGGTTAATCATTTTGTCGAAAAAAGATCCAAAAAACAACCTTATTGATGAAAAATCTTACTAAGTAAATAACAACAGATTGTCTGAATAAAAAGAAAAAACAGCCTAATAGGTGATAATTTGATAGCACAGGGAAGGGGATATAGTGGTGTAGTGGTGACATAATAAAACAACGCACAGTTATTTTAGCTGCACGTTGTTTTTTAAACAAAGATGACTGGTTGAAATTTATCCTAAAATTAATCTTAATTGAGATAAATAACAGCCTTCATTTAAAAAGCTGTTTTATTGTAACAAAAAGATTATTTGTCGAATAAATATTGTAGTAACTCTCCATTAAGCATTGCTCGCTTGGTAAGTGCAAATGCACCAATGGCTGAGCGATGATCAAGTTCGGAGATAACAACAGGAAGCGCTTCTCTAAACTCTTTTAATACTTGGGTATTAATGCAACTTTGGATCGACGGTAGTAATATTTCAGCCGCTTCGGTCACTTCTCCTGCCAAAACCACTTTTTGTGGGTTAAATAGGTTAATTGCAATGGCGATGGCTTTACCTAGATGAAGACCCACTTGTTTAATGGTTTCAACAGCGAGGGGATCGTTTTTTACCGCGGCATCGCATATATCTTGAATTTGGCATTGTGTTGCAGATAAATGCTGGCTGGGATAGCCTTGTTCAAGTTGGTAGCGGACTTTAGCTTCTATTGCGCTATTGGACGCAATGGTCTCTAAACAACCAAAGTTACCACAGTGGCAACGCTCTCCTAATGGATCTATTTGGATATGACCAATTTCACCAAGATTACCACGCTGGTTGAGCAAAATTTTGTTGTTGATAATAACACCAGCCCCTGCGCCACGATGAATACGAACCAAGATAGAATCTTCACAATCTCTGGTGGCACCAAAATAGTTTTCTGCTAAGGCGAGACTCCGAATATCATGGCCCGCATAGCAAGGCAGATCAAAGTGTTTTTCTAAGTTATCAACGAGTGCCCAGTTATTTACCTTCATATGAGGCATATAGTGGACAATGCCTTTATTAGGATCAACTAACCCGGGCAAGATAATTGAAATTGAAATAAGCTCATTAATACGACGTTGATTTTGTTTAATAAAATCATCAATAGCATTAATAAGCAAGGTTTCAACTTCTTGTTGGGTGCTTTGTTCTAAAGGGTAGTGTTGCTCTACTAAGGCTTTACCACTGAGATCATAAAGAGCAACAGTGGCATCATTGCGTCCTAATCGGACGCTGACGGTATTAAAACGGCGATGTTCCACAACAATGGATATTGCGCGACGACCTCCGGTTGAAGCCTGTTGATCAACTTCTTTAATCAAGCCACGTTCAAGAAGCTGACGAGTAATTTTAGTGACACTGGCAGGGGCGAGTTGGCTCTGCTCGGCGATTTGAATACGAGAAATCGGCCCGTGTTGATCAATGAGCCGATATACAATCGCACTGTTAAGTTGCTTAACAAGATCGATATTGCCAATTTGCGTTTCAGTGTTGTTGTGACTCATCAGCATTTACATCCATTAGTTATCTGTTATTTCAATACCATTGACAAATGTTGTGCAAAGGTTGAAGTCCTTATCAAAAGAAGCAATATTTGCTATTTTACCTGCTTCAATTGTACCGAGTTCGTTATCTGCACCAATCGCACGGGCAGGGTAAAGTGTCGCCATACGCAACGTTTCATCTAATGGAATACCAACATGAAGTACACTATTTTTAATAGCGTCAATCATCGTGAGTGATGAACCACTTAATGTACCGTCCGCATCCACACACAGCCCATTGCGATAATATATCGTTTTTCCAGCAAAAACGAAGCTATCCATCTCATTTTTATTTGGATCAAGCCCCGCAGGAGCTGTCGCATCTGTCACTAATAACAGTTTTTCACCTTTTAAGCGCTTACTGTTACGGATATTTGCCCATGAAACATGTAAACCATCGGCAATGATCCCTGCGTAAACCTCAGGGGTATCATAAATTGCCCCTACAAGACCCGGGCCACGACCTGAAATATAAGGCATTGCATTATAAAGGTGAGTCGACAATGAAATACCGTTACGAAAGCCTTTACGCGCTTCTTCATAGGTGGCATTTGAGTGGCCTGCAGAAACAACAATACCTGCTGTGATTAATTGACGAACATATTTTTCATCGACCATTTCTGGTGCGAGTGTAATTTTAGCGATGACATCAGCGTTATCACACAAATAGTCAATCATCTGTGCACTTGGTTGACGAATAAATTGAGGATCATGTGTCCCTTTTTTAATGATATTGATATAAGGGCCTTCTAAATGTAATCCCAACACTTTATTTTGGTGTTTTTGCATATAAGCGCGAGTTGCTTCAATGCCTATTTTCATCAATTCATCAGAACAGGTAATTAATGTTGGTAAATAGCTAGTACAGCCTAAGCGTTCATTGGCTTTTTGCATAATCTCTAGCGTTTTTACTGTGACATTTTCCGCGGTGTCATTAAATTGTACACCGCCACAGCCATTGACTTGTAAATCAATAAAACCGGGGGAGACAATCGCACCTTGCATATCACGAGTGGCTATATCTTTTGGTAGTTGATCCTGTGGGCAAACCTGCTCAATACGTGACCCGTTAATAATAATGGCGTGATCTTCTAAACGGTCATAACCTGTATAAATAACAGCATTTGTTAAGGCAAACATACCTTTGTCTCCTAATATAAGGGAAGTCAATCTAAAAAACCGATATCAGCCAGCAAATTCTGGCTGATAAGTAAGAGAGCTTAGTTTTCCACTACTTATCGTAGGTACTTAATTTACTAAACTTAGTCTTGGTATTGCTGGCGCTCTTGCGCTTCAATTTGCTGAAAATAACGCAGTGTTTTCACACGCAGTTCCATTGTCGCCGGATCATCACAGACTAAAATTGCTTTAGGGTGTAATTGCACGCAAGAGATAGTCCATAGATGATTAACAGCACCTTCTGTTGCCACCTGTACTGCTTGAGCCTTATTGATGCCAGTCGCTAAAATCATTAACTCTTCTGCATCTAATAATGTCCCTACACCGACAGTTAGCGCATATTTAGGCACTTTATTGATATCGTTGTCGAAGAATCGTGAATTAGCGAGACGAGTATCTTCAGTCAGTGTTTTCATCCGTGTACGAGAAGCGAGTGATGAGGCGGGTTCATTAAAAGCGATATGACCATCATTACCAACACCTCCCATAAACAGATTGATTTTGCCATAAGACTTTATTTTCGCCTCATAACGTGCACATTCTGCTTGTGGATCTGTTGCATTACCGTTTAATAAATTGATATTTTCATCTTTAATATCAATATGATTAAAAAAGTTCTCATACATAAAAGTACGATAACTTTGTGGGTGATCTGCTGGAATGCCAACATATTCGTCCATATTGAAGGTGACAACATGCTGGAAACTTACTTTACCTGCACGATGTAGTTCAATTAGCGCTTTGTACGTTGCTAATGGCGTACCACCAGTAGGTAAACCAAGAACAAAAGGACGATCGGCGCTTGGCGCAAATGCGTTGATTTTCTCAACGATATAATTAGCCGACCATTTTCCCACTTGCTGTGCCGTGGATAGGGGGATTAACCTCATAATAACCTCATAGAAAAAAGACAAATCTGACAATCAAGTTACATACTATTTCAATGCGTGATTATCAGTGGCTCATCTATAACACGAATTGCTTTTCATTTTTAGTCAATGAAGACATCAATCCTTCAAAAGATATTTTTAATCATAAAATAAGCTTTCTGACTTAGCCAGCATTTAAGCTAAAAAATATCCTATATAGGTGACTTTAATCACAAATTAGCACTAATTAATTTGCGATACAAAATAATTTTTTTAGACTAAAAATGGAATTAAATAATTAACTCATCAATAAATATAAATGAGTATAAATAAGATCCCAAATAGGGGTTATCCAAGGGGGAGTGTGTGAATATTTTAAGTTATCTGCAAAAGATAGGACGGGCATTGATGGTGCCCGTTGCGACATTGCCTGCTGCAGCAATTCTGATGGGAATAGGCTACTGGATTGATCCGGTAGGCTGGGGAAACGATAATGCGCTAGCTGCTTTACTGATCAAATCAGGTGCTGCCATTATCGATAATATGTCAGTATTGTTTGCGATAGGTGTTGCTTATGGTATGTCAAAAGACAAAGACGGGGCGGCGGCCTTAACTGGCTTTGTCGGCTTTTTAGTGGTGACTACACTTTGTTCACCTGCTGCGGTATCGATGATCAAAGGTCTACCACTTGCAGAAGTGCCTGTGGCTTTTGGTAAAATAAACAACCAGTTTGTCGGTATTCTGGTTGGGGTACTTTCAGCTGAGCTGTATAACCGCTTTAGCAGTGTCGAATTACCTCGTGCATTATCATTTTTTAGTGGTCGTCGCTTAGTGCCGATCCTCACGTCATTCTTGATGATTATCGTCGCCTTTATTCTAATGTATATCTGGCCGGTAATTTACGGCGGCTTAGTGAGCTTTGGTGAAAGCATTAAAGATATGGGGGCTTTGGGCGCCGGTATTTATGCTTTCTTTAACCGCCTATTAATTCCTGTTGGTTTACACCATGCGCTGAACTCTGTGTTCTGGTTTGATGTGGCAGGTATTAATGATATTCCTAACTTCCTTGCTGGTCAGCAAGCGATTGATGCGGGCTTGGCAACGGTCGGTGTGACAGGACGTTATCAAGCAGGTTTCTTCCCAGTTATGATGTTTGGTTTACCAGGGGCAGCACTGGCTATTTATCATTGTGCGCGCAAAGAGCATAAAGCAAAAGTTGCCGGTATCATGATGGCTGGGGCATTTGCGGCATTCTTTACGGGGATCACTGAACCGCTTGAATTCTCCTTTATGTTTGTTGCTCCAGTGCTTTATGTTATTCACGCATTCTTAATGGCGATTTCTGTTTATATTGCCGCAAGTATGGAGTGGATTTCAGGCTTTGGCTTTAGTGCGGGCCTTGTGGATATGTTCTTATCTTCACGCAACCCTCTGGCGGTTAAATGGTATATGTTGATTGTGCAAGGTATCGCATTCTTCTTCATTTACTATGGTATTTTCCGTTTCACCATTACTAAATTTAACCTGAAAACACCGGGTCGTGAAGATGAGGTGGCGGGGGATGAAACCGCAGACGGCTATGATGAAGATATCAAAGCCGTCCCCACTAATAGCAAAGAAGCAGTGCAACAAGAAGCACGTCAATATATCGCTGCAGTTGGTGGCTCAGATAACTTAACTGGTATTGATGCTTGTATTACTCGTTTACGTTTAAATGTAAAAGATGCCAGTGTAGTCAACGATGCTTACGCAAAACACCTAGGTGCTTCAGGGGTTATTCGCTTAAATAAACAGAGTGTTCAAGTGATTGTGGGCACACGGGCTGAAATTGTTGCAAGTGCCATGCGTGATGTATTAGCACAAGGCCCAGTTGCCGCTTATGCTGGTAGACATACAGATAACGCGGTATCGACAGAAAAAACATCAGAAAAACAGACTAATAATGATGCCAAAGTCATTCTTGAAATGGTCGCGCCATTTGATGGTGAAGTGGTTGCATTAAAAGATGTGCCTGATGAAGCTTTCTCAAGCGGTGTCGTGGGAGATGGTCTTGCTATTAAACCCACATCAAATATTGTGATGGCACCTGCTGCCGGTACGGTAGTAAAAATCTTTGATACTAACCACGCATTTTGCATTGAAACGGATAACGGTGTTGAGATTATCGTCCATATGGGGATTGATACGGTCGCATTAGGAGGAAAAGGCTTTAAACGTCTGGTTGAAGAAGGTACAGAGGTTAAAGTTGGTCAGCCTATCTTAGAGCTAGATCTTGAGTATTTAAACACTAATGCTAAATCAATGATAAGTCCGGTTATCATCAGTAATATCGATGACTTTGATAAAGTGAGTGATATTGCATCCGGTCAAGTGACGGCAAATAACACCATAATCTATAAAGTATTAAAATAAATATCATATAGATATTTAATCCTCTATAAAGAGATGGTTAAATAAGACGATAAAACGGGGAGTGTTGTCTACTTCCCGTTTTTTTATCCCTATCTTGATAAATATCTCTGCGCTCTCTTTCGCTAGGGTATTTATGAAACCTGCTTATTGGATTATAGTGGTGTTCATTTTTTTGTATTATAAATCAATATAATACATATCGATACTCACAATCACTCACTATTAACTCACAATTCAACGTAGCCATTACCTCTATCATCAAGGTATTTATCTGTCATTCTCATAGATTTGTGGCCAAGTATTTTCTTTGCAAACTCAGCACTTTTTTCTTCTTCATATAATCTTGCAGATAAACTTCTAATTTCATGAAATGTTGGTTTATTCTCTAAATACTCAGGTAGGGCTTCGATAAATTTACCTCTTAATGTTTTTGCTGTGGTATTGCCACAGATTTTATCTGAGCTCCTATTCATGAGATTTAAAACATCTTTAATAGAATAACTAATAGACTCCAGTCTTAATGAGAGTGGTATTGCTACTTTAGAACCTGTTTTTATTTGAGTGACATACAGCCTATCATTTTTTATATCATCCCACTTCATATTGATAATATCGCTAATACGTTGAGCTGTAAGTATCGCCAATAGGAACATATGCCTATATTTGTCATTTGTGTGCTCCAAGGCGTATTTAAACTCTTCTAGTGATAACCTTGATCGCTGAACACTTGTTTTTGGTGGCTTTGTCACGGAAACGGGATTTTCCTTTATCACACCATCCGCAATAGCTTCATTAAAGGCATCTAGCATAGTGGACCTTAGTAATTTTGCCATTGCCTTTTTAGGGTACTCTGAAATAAATGTGGCTACATCTCTTGGTGTTACATTCTCAATTGGACAGTCATTAAAGTGTAATTTGATTAACTTTATTCTTGATTCGTAATCGTAGAGCGTCTTCTCTTTTAACCCCCTGTTGTTTACTTTCTCCCTATAAGTATCAAGCCACTCATGCAATGTTACACAGTGAACATTATTAATTCTGTCAACTAATGACTCTTTAGGTTTATAAATAGCCAAATTGGCTTGTATGGCTTCGGTTATTGCTAATGATTTGTTTGAGCCAACAGAAAATTCCTTTTTAGTTCTTACATCCCTGTAATAGTAAATCCCTTTACGCAAATACAAGTTAGGCGGTAAACCCTTGTTCTTTGCACTTCTGCTTCTGCCCATTAATTTTCTCCATTAAATATTGCGGTTCCCTTACCATTTTGTCATTTGTTAGAATTGTCCACGGCTCTAACTCATATTCTCTACCAACCTTTTCTGGAGCAGGGTATAACCTACCTTCCTTTATATAGCGAGATAATTGCCGTTGACTTCTAGGGTTAGCGAAATATTTATTATTCCATTCTGATAATGTAATTCGTTTCATTGATTATTCTCCGTATCCTTCATCATTAAAAAAACTTCCATAGCGCCACGGTATGGGTTTTTATTTACTGACATGAAGTCATAATCAAGGCAGTCAGCTGTCCATTTATTAGAATGGTACATTGGTGATAACCCTATTTTATTTTCAATAATAATCGGCATTGCGTCTGATGGGTTATTGCATGGGTCGAAAAAGCGATAACCAAACGAGCCATCAACAAGGAATTGGATAATATCCATTGTTTGTTTAATTACATCGTATTGCGTTTCAGGTAAAACAGATTGAGCTACTAATAAATTAATCTCGAAATCAGATAGTTCGGTGTATTTATTCATTATCATCTCCTAGTATTTCATTAATAGTATTTCTGATGTCAATTAAGTCTTGTTTTGTCACATCCATATTCCAAGATGGAGTATTTAAAATAAAACAATCTTTTGTTGTAGGTTCAATCTCAATACAATCTTTGTAATTTTCCAAGCCAGCATAATATTTATCTTTCATTCCATACCTCTCCACAAACAACTTTAACATTCCTCACTGACATTAAATATTCAGCACGTTTATTGCATTCCGATTGCGTATAAATATCTTCCGTAACAGGCACAGCAGAACCCTGTATTAACATGTGTAATACATATTCGATTATTTGCATGGTTATTTAATCTAATTTATAGAGTGGTATATTTATTTTTTCACTTCTTTCTTCATTTAGATGGGTATATCCATATTCTTTTATATTATCGAACCCGTTTGATGTTATATAACCAACAGGCTCTAAGCCATTAATTAAACTCTCGCGTGATGCTTGCCAAGATTGAAATAATAAAGTCTTTAAATCCTCCTTGCCTTTATCGCTATAAGGCAATTCTCCGTGACCAGAATTAAACCACGCTTCAAATTGCTGCCTTGATTCATCCATGCTTACTCCTGAATTTTAGGTATAAAAAACCCTGCAATGCAGGGCGTATAGTTAAATATGGTACATTAGGTTTTTTATAGCTTGCTCTGTGTTAAATTTATGATTCTCACCTTCTAGATAGAACTCATTAAGAAAGTCAATAACCTTTCTTCTTGAAATGCTCTTCGTTGTTATGCTATCAAGATATTCTTTTTCTTCAGCAATAATTATACCTTTACCAAGTTTGAATTGATCGAATGTTAAATCGTAATACAACTCCTCAAATTCAACAAAGTAATGTTCACCTGACAAAGTGGAGCTATATATATTTATAATAAATATTTCTTCTGTATTTAATTTTCTACTTAGTACTCCACCAAGCAGTGCAGAAGCTCCTTCACAGGAATTATGAGGGAATGCATGAAATGGAAAGTTAATATTTCTTGCTATCTCGTTGTAATACTCGTCAAAACATTTCCTTAATTTTTTAGCTATATGAATAGCTAATTTCGTTTTTTCAGCCATTGCAATATCACCGTAGTTAATTCATGGTGACAAAATGTTAAATTAAATAAAGGTATTTATCCATCACTCCACCTTATCCCTCTGTCTTCACATACCAATCAACAAGATTATCAATTGCAGTATTGATATATCCTGATTGTTCTTCTTCGGTTAATTTATCCCATTAGTCCTCAGTAATGCCCAGCCCACATTCAGAGTCAGAGCCAACCTTGTTTGTCCTTGCAACTAAAACCATCTGCTTACTCATATTCATTCCTCTTATTGCATCCCTGAGAGTTAAATTATCATGCGAACTTTGGTAGCTTATTACCTGTAAGTTCCTCTGCGTCCTTCATAAAGTCGGTGGCTTGCTCTTCCATTCCAATACCGAAATCATATTTATGAACCGCTTTAGCCATTAAGAAAGCGCCAGCAAAAAGAACTTCTTTCAACTTTTCATTTTCTTCTTGTAACTGTTCAGGTGTTGATTGCTTTTCTTCTTCCATTGGTTGCTTCCATCCGCAGTGGCAATCCTTGCATTCACCATCACCACCCTCTAAATAAGCAGAGCACTCTAGACAATATAGTTTTTTCATATCTATCTCCTGTTTGCATCCTTGCACTGAGCCCTATAATTAAACGTATGGCTTAATATCAAATTGCTTGAACCATTCTTTTATTTCGGCGTATTGTTCATAACTAATTCCAATATCTTCCCGCCATTCTTCAAATGAATTTCGGGCGGCGTCTTTAGTTAAATAATAAATAAAATCCTGCAATTTCTCAGGTGTGTTCATGGTTATATCCTTTGGTTAAACGGGTAGGGTGGTTAGAAGGGTATTTCTTGGTCATCCCAATCTTGAGGCGGCTCACTTTGCGGCGCTTGATTACTCGATGCTTGTTTTGGCGCTTGCGGTTGCTGTGGTTGGCCCCATCCTTGATTCTGCTGTGTCTTCTGGCTTCCTGCCTGATTACCACCGTTACCACCAAAATCTAATTGATCAACGATAATTACCGGCGCTGATTTTTTCTCACCGTTCTGGCTTGTCCATTCTTCCATAACGAACTCACCAGTAACCGTAACCTTTATTCCTTTGGTTAGGTGCGGAGGTAACTTTTCAGCTTTAGGGTCAAACATCTTGCAGATAACCCAAGATACTTTTTCGTGCTCTCCGTAGCCTTGTTTCACTGGCAAACTAAAAGATGCAACCGCCTTACCATTTGGCGTCCATCGTTGTTCGCAATCTTTACCTAAGTTTCCACTTGCCGTTATTGTGTTAATTGCCATCAGCACCCACCTCCTCAAACTCGCCTTCAAATACTGAGGCGTTTTCCTGATCGACATTAGCCTCTGCTTTTTCATCAAGAATTACCGCTTTCTGCATTTCGATAGAGACAGGTAGATATTTAAACAAGCGACGGATAACGGTTTTCTTCGCCATTTCTTCCCAGTGAGAAACCCAAGGGCCATTTTGCCCTGCTTTACTTGATGCTCTGACTTTCTCAATTTGGTTATGCGTCATAACTTCAAACTGGACACCGCCATCTTTCAACCTTGCGACAGCGTAAACGTGTGTAATTGGTGAGTCCTCATTTTCACCCGGTACGTGCGTTAAATTTTCATTCAGTCCATACTCAAAGTGAAAGCTATCGCCTTGCCTTACCGTTCTGGCTGATATGCTGATTATTTGATTTGAGCGACGAGCCAGATCAATCATTCCACGGTAGCCAATGATTAGTTGCACATTCGATTGACCTGACTTTGCTTTACCATTGCCGAATGGGAGTAGGTAAGCATGACCTAAGGCATTACCGGGCTCTAATCCTAGCTGTGAACACTGCACAACAGCACCGATAAAACTCTGCATGTCGCAATTTGCAAGTGCTGGAGTTTTGCGAATCTCCGTTGTCACAATCCGTATCATGCGATCTGGTGTCATGTGGCGAGGAAGGGCGGCCGCTAACTGCGCCTTCATGCTTGGCTGGTTAATGAAGTGAATTAGTTGCTGATCCTTTGTTTTGGTCTTTACCTCTGTACCTTGTGTTTTTTGTAAGTCAGCTTGAGCTAATGGTGGGTTACTCATTCCTTAATTCCTTAGCCCAGTAGGGCAGTGATAATGTGCGTATACCTGCCCATTCATCCGTTTTTAGGCATTCCGCATACGTTCTTAAATTTTGTTTGTAGGTTGTTCGACCAATATCTTTTGCTTGTTGGTCTAAATTGAAAACTCTAACGGGGTATCTACCGCAGTCGATAGTCGTGCTGACAACGAGAAAGACAAATACAGGAGGTTCACCTGTTAATGATTTATATCCATCAGAATAAAAAGAGTCCTGTACGTGATATCGATATTCGTACATGGAGCGGTCAAATCGTTGAATGTCAGCGGAACTTTTTACATCAACAATCCAATGGTGATCTTGAATGAGTTTATCTGGTCTGCAACGACAAAGAATATCCGTATCTTCATCATTCCAATAAATGCTACTCTCAGCTACTCCGTTAGCTTCTAAGCACCATCTTGCGATAGGGTGCGCCATTGCACTATCTCTCATGAGCATCAACTTCCTGTTATCTTCATAAGTAATAGGTGTGATACCTTCCTTTTCACACATTTCGAGAAATTCCTTTTCCTCTTGCTTCCCTGCGTTTGTTCTACGATTTACATCAGGGCCTATCTTGTATCGCTTACTGTATTCATCTGGTTCTAACAAAAGACAATGGATAGCAGTCCCGAAATCCAATGCCTTTATTTTTTCTTCATCAACAGGGGCTTTCTTGCTCCAAATATATTCGGCTGGCATTTCGCTTATTAAATCCAACTGAGATTTACTGATCCCTAATCCATGGTGATAGTCCTCATTTGAAATATCGTAATAGATACCGGGTTTCATCCTAAAACCTCTTTATCTATCCCTATCTGAATAGCCGTTCTAATTCCATCTAAAACTGCATCCAGTGCTTGGGGACTAATTTCAAATACTGGGTTTAACTTCCTTGCTAAATCCATGCACAGTAGTTCTTCTGGTAGGCTATCCATAACCTCATCAACTGATATTTTCTCTTCCTGAGAATTAACAAACGCTTCTCGTTCCATTTGGCGTTCGTACCAGTCGTTTCTGAGTCCGTATGTGTTGGTAATCATTTAACCTCCTTAAGAAAAGAGATCCAGTGCGTCTTATCATTTTTCCCTACACGTTGCACTATAGTTGGTTTTTGGTCAGTTAGCGCTAAAACTTGCTTGGTAGGTATTTGCGTTTCATTCCACTTGAACAGCAATGTCCCTCCAGGTCTGAGCACACGAAATGCTTCACTAAATCCTTTTGATAAATCGTCTTTCCATGATTCTTTATTTAATCGTCCGTACTTTTTAAACATCCATGCGTTGTGGCCAACTCTAATTAAATGAGGCGGGTCGAATATAACTTGATAAAACGAGCCGTCAGAGAAGGGGAGGTTTTTAAAATCAGCGATAATGTCTGGTGTGATATTTAACTTCCTGCCATCACATAAAATATGTTTCTCTGCGCGGATGTCGCTGTAAATTGCTCGGCTATCTTCCTTGTCAAACCAGAACATGCGACTACCACAGCACATATCTAGAATCTGAGTCACGCAACCCTCCTTAGCAGAGCCAGCTTAGAAATAGGGACATCCTTACTTGCTTCATTGACAATCCTGTCAATCTCTTCCTTGTCGAACTGCATAATCCATTGCAGGGCTTCCACGGGGTCAATTTCCGTTAATTTAGCCAGCTCAGCGAAACTTCCTGTCTCAATACTAAGCTTGCTACTTTCGTCAAATTCCATGACTGTTTTGCCGTCTGTGTTAACCCTCATTCCTTGAGCATTTTTGAAGGCTATTTGCATAAACCCTCCTGATAGCTTTCTTTGAGTAATTCCATTGCTAACCACCAGATATCCTCACATTTCTGGCGAATAGCTACCTGCGCCTGAGCTTGCGCCAGACGGAAAATATCTTGGTTAATTTTCATAATTTACCTTGCGATAATTAGACTTAATGAAATAACTGCGAATAGAAGTAGGACGCTGAATATAGTGTCTATGTTCATGCGAAATTCTCACTATTGAGATAGCGATTGTTATATGGTTTCTCTGGTGTTGGTGCGGTGGGTTACTGCTGACCTAGGGCTTTAGAGTTTTGCTACAACTTCGTCATAACTAACTTCAAAGTCTTTGCAGGTTTCTTTCAAGTCGTTAAAGTTAATTGCGTGATTTAAGGCACTAACTTCATCCTGAGTTAGTTGTTCATCTCAGTAGTCATTAAATCCAACTGATAACAATTTACCGCCTAATATCTCCGTTCCTGCATTAACAGACGGCTCCTTGCCATCTTCATACTCAACTACGAATGTCATTTTTCCCATGTCATACCCCCTCCGTTATTAACTAAACACGATGCTAGTCATCAAGCTTGAGTTTTTGAATTAAGTTACTCACTGTGGTATCTACTGCTTCCTGATCGATAGTGTCGAATAGCTTGTTGCGTGCTTCTTCCGCTTTATTACAGCCTTCCTCATCATTGTCGTCGTAATCTATCCATAATCCAAAGTCGACATCGAAAATCTTCTCAGGCCAGCAATACTGTACTCCGACTTTTTGCTCATCTGCGTCATGAGCTTTCTTGATTAGAATCTGACGTCCATGTGACTCAAATTCCTTAAACCATATTTCCATCTCTATCTCCTATCTATTAATCAACTCACCACAGCCCACCTTGATGGACTGTAATTAGTTAACTGTGCCCGCTTTTAACCACGTCAGGCGAGGTGGTTTATTACATTCCCCAACGCAAGAAATTTGTGTATAATTCAATCACTCCAAAGTAATGATAGGATTGAATTATGAGCGATAAAAAATCGTCAAACACTACGACTAAGACGGTGTTTGTTAATGATCATATGCCGTCAAGATTAATTAAAACCCCACCTCCACCACCACCTGCAAAAACAGGGGATAATGGTAAATAATAAGGATATATATGAGCCGACAAGATGTAATTGCTAGAATTTTATATTCACATTATCTAGAGAAGCTGTACGCAACAGCGACTGGACGTATAGATAAGATCATTTCAGTGTTAACTCTTATTTTCGGCTCATCAATTATTTTGAACGGAAACCCGTTTTTGTTTGGTGTTCTTGTTGTGGTACTTACTGGTATACAGACTGTATTTCAATTCGGTAAAATGTCTGGTAGTGCAAGAAAAAGAGCTTATGATTACCTGCGTTTATACACACAAGAGTCGAAATATACCGATGAGGACTTACGTTTTCATATGCTGGAGATTGAATTATCTGACAATTCAATTTGGTCATCATTAGAAGAAATAGCTGCAGTGAAAACCGAGATTAGATTAGGAACCTCTGATTTTTCCGGGTTAACTAAACTCCGAACAAAACTTAAATTATTACGCTTAATCTGCGGTTAATTTTATAAGCCCATTCATGGGCTTTATCTCGCCGTCACCCCAAACTCACTGCTCGGCTGTTTTGTTTTAACTCCTGAAAATACTGCTACATTAGGTAAGCAACAGTTATCTACCGATGGTTGGTATTTAGGTTCAATACTTCTAGTAACTGGTATGTGACTTAATGACAGTGTTTTTTCTACTGATGTAAGTCTTTTCTCCTGAGGAAATACTGATTCTAATTTCAACTCAATATTCTTTTTTGCAATAGCTTCTGCTTTCCGTCTGGCGTGACGTCTATTTGCAGATGCTCCACGTAAAAACTCAGGCTTGCGTGATTTTTTAACTGTAATAGTTGCCATATATCCTCCAAACAGTTGGCTTTGGTGATTGGCATAGTCATGTGACTAATCATGATCCGCTATGCGAAAGTGGCTACGTCACGCCATCTTCTACACCAATCCCAAAACCTTCTGAGAAGGTTGACGCTTTATCAGCGTCGCCTTTCTGATAGCTAATACACAGCTTGCTACCATCGTTGTTAAAGAACATCAACGTGCTGTGTTCCGTTGATGGATAGTATATTCACAAATTGTGATTTTAATGTCAACCACAAAATGTGTTTATTTATTTGTTTTTAAATTAAGTCGATGATTTGAAATATAAAATAAATGGTAAATAAACACGGAATGTGTTGTTTGTCACATAAGATTGGAATGGAGATCACCTCTTTGGAGGGGAGAGGGTACAAAAAAGCCCTCGCGGGGAGGGCTGAGGGTCATTCTTAATGGTGTTAATTATTTCTAGGTTGAAAATATGCCGATGGGGAGCATTTGAGATTGAACGAAGGTGTAACTAACAACCCCATATCATCAAGATCACGAATCATTTTTACTTGTCTTTCATTTATTTCTTTATTTCTTATAGAAATGACATTTGTAATGATTTTTGAGTTAGTAGCCTTATTCATTTTCTATCTCCAGTTGTGGGTCTTCTTCATCTAAAAATGGTGTTGACCCTATGACAACTATTTCTTGATTTGATTTCATTGCAAATTGAAGTAATAAATTATGGATATCAATAACTTCAGCTGAGAAATCCTCATCGCCTGAGTAATCTTCAACTTTTAACTTTAAAGTATCAATTATAGTTTTAATGCCAATTGATCTACCATGTGAGTGCCATCGTTTATTATCAGATAATAGTATAGCTATTTCTTCCGCTCTATCCATTTTATCCTGTAAACTAACGACTTCACCTGAACTCTCTTTATAATTCCATTCTTTAAATTTATAATCAACAAGCCACTTTTTCAAGAGTTCTTTTGATAATTCTCTTGCTTCCTCATATCTTCGAAGTTCGGCAAGGTCTAAACGGTTAAGCATCATTAACTCTGCTTGAGTAACAACCCCTTGTTCGGATTTTTTTATAATCTCTTCTACTTTATCTAAATAACCTAATGCTGGAACCCATTTATCATCTGGGTTGGCTACTTGTGGGTCTATGGGGCCTAGCGATGACGCATAATCCATATAAATTCTATCACCTGACATGCACCATATTGTTCCAGCTGACATAGCAAAGTCAGGAACTATAAAATATACCTCGTCGTAGAAATATCTTGTTATTTCTACCAGTTTTTCAACTGATTCTACACTCCCACCTGTCGTCTGAAGTAGAATTACCAGTTTTTTTACTCTCCTTTTTTGGGCTGCTTTACCAAGAAAAGATACTGTTGGTTGGA
Source organism: Proteus sp. G4380 (assembly GCF_963885725.1). Taxonomy (NCBI): domain Bacteria; kingdom Pseudomonadati; phylum Pseudomonadota; class Gammaproteobacteria; order Enterobacterales; family Morganellaceae; genus Proteus; species Proteus sp. G4380. Next base: position 6,298 of record NZ_CAWPAV010000120.1, on the reverse strand, counting down.
ATGCATGTTTAGACCAAAAATTTATTCCACCATAATAAGACACAATATCAGCATCAGGAAAGTGTTTTTCCTTAAACTTATCAATGTTATATGTTATAAATCCTTGCAGCGCATTATCTAAATTTTGCATAAAATTATCCATGTATTTAAATCATATTACGTTTTTATTCCCCACACCCTAAAACGTGTCGTCAGGCCATTGTGATTTGATTACCTTACCTATGATTGTGCAATTCCCGTTAATAGGGATCAGATCGAAGCGAGGGTTTAATGGCTCTAGATACTCAATTCCACCATCTCTAATCAATCGTTTGAATGTGAATTCATCATTCAGTAAACGCGCGACGCAAAAATCTCCGAACTCAACTTCTTCCTCTGGATCAACCAAGATAAGCATTCCTTCTGGAAAGCTTGGCTTGCCTCCTGGTGGTGCTGTCATTGATTGACCTTCAACTTCTAACCAGAAAGAACGTTCACTAGCTTTCTTAGCTGTAGGTATCCACGACACAGCATCTTTCTGGGTGTATGAGTTAAATTCTGTTGAGAAAGCGCCGGCCTGTACCTTTGTGAATAGAGGGTATTCATAATTTTTGATCACTTGCTCACTTTGACTGCCAAACATTAATTCGGCAGGTGATATACCAAGAGCTTCACTTATAACAATCGCATCATCAGCGCTAATCTTGCGCTCTCCAAGCTCATAGTTTCCTATTCTGGACGCAGCAGAGTAGCCGCACAATTTAGCTAATTGAGCTTGACTTAGCCCTCTTGATTCACGAATGGATTTTAACCTTTCGCCAATAACTTCATTTACTTTTTTCATGTATACCTTTTAACACAAACCGTGATAAATGTATTTAAACGTTTTGTGGTTGACAGTTAATCACATATTGTGTGTAATATTGAAATAAACAAGGAGGATACACACATGAACAATATCGCAGAACAGCGAAAAAAACTGGGAATTTCTCAAGCTGTTTTAGCTTCATCAATAGGATGGGGGCAGTCACGAATTGCTAACTATGAGTTAAACATTAGAACTCCTAGCTTAAATGACTGCCGAGCTATTGTTGAAGCATTACAAAAATTAGGGGCAAATTGTTCTTTAGACGACGTTTTCCCTCCAAAAGTAGCTTGATTTCACCACGTTCTTTAATAACCGCAGGGTTCTTGACTGCTACGGAGTCGCTGATAAAGCGACAACTCTTCCCCCAATATCAACTCATACGGAATGAGTCACGGATCATTATTGTCCCTTAGTTAACTCATAAGGACTTTAAACAATGGAATGCGCAAATACACGCAAACAATTCAATCAATTTATCTCTAACCACCTAATAGCTTCAGCATTACAAGCATTGAGAAATAAAACTCAGTCTGCCGTGGCTAGAACGTTAGGTGTTCATGATTCAACTATCCTACGTCGAACTGAAAAATATCCTGAAATATGCGAAACGCTTGTCGCATCGGGAATTATTGATTTTGTGATGGAAGGAGAACGAAAAATCTCAGAAGAAGAGTACCGATTTTTGTGGAAACAAATGGGTGAACTTTCTCAAATGAAAATAAAAGAAAACGCCTCGATTGCGGCAACAAACGAGGCGTGTTGTTCAATGGAATTCACCATTTAACGTACAAATACACTGTATCAATATCCAGTTTTTATCACAAGGGGAAACTTCGGTTTCCCTTTTTTGATACAGCTTTGGAATGGAGAAATTATACCATGAGACAAAGAATAAATCATGAATTTAATGGCTGTGATGAGCATAAAAACATCATGAGAAATAGGCTATTACAAGAAATAACCCCACTAGGTTGTCAGCGTTTAAAGGAAGCATTGAAAGACGCAAAATTAAGGAAAGCACATCGGGATAAGTTATTAGGAGAGCGAAAATGAGTATGCTTCTAATGGCAAAAGCCATGCAATTACAGGTGGGGAGTACAGCACAAAAAATGGTGCTACTGAAACTTGCTGATAATGCCAATGATAAAGGTGAGTGCTTTCCTTCTTATGAGACTATTGCACGTCATTGCGAAATTAGCCGTCAAAGTGCGATAAACCACATTAAAAGTTTATGTAAAAAAGGGTTTGTTCGTAAAGTTACGCGAAAAACAGATAAGGGGCATACTTCCAATTTATATATTCTGGATTTGGAGGCTAAATCTCTTGATGACGGTAGTCAAAATACAGTACCACCTAGTCAAAATTCTGTACCAGAGGTAGTCAAAGAATTTGACCACGGTAGTCAAACGGTTGGACTAGGGGGTAGTCAAAAAATTTTACCCAGAACCAGTCAGTCTTTTAACCAGTCAATTAACCCTAAAAAATTATCGTCTGACGACTCGAAACCTGCAAAGCAGATTTCAATTAATCGGCAAGCTAACATTCCTTATCAGGAAATTATGCAAGCCTTCAACGAATCGGCAGGGGATAGATTACCCAATGCCGAATCACTGAATGACAAACGCAAACGAGCAATATCCAAATTCCTGAAAGAGCTCAAAGAACCCACAGTTGAATCAGCTAAAAATTATTTTGATTATTTTATGGAAACGGCGAGTGCTTGGTATTTCGGCGAAAATAATCGAGGTTGGCGAGCAAATTTTGATTATTTACTCAGACCTGAAACGGTACTCAAAACAAGGGAAGGAGCACTGTGATGAACCAAGTTCCGAATAATTTAATGGCGGAACAAAATGTTATTGGAGGACTACTGCTTGACCCGCAAAGTGATAATGCGCAATCAATTTTTTCACTGCTAAAACCTGAAGATTTTTATACCCGACACCATCAAATTATCTATCTCACTCTGCGAGAAATGTATACCCAACGTATGCCAATAGACATCATGACGGTGACGGATTATCTGGAGTCAAAAGGGCGAATTAATCAATCAGGTGGTTTTGCCTATCTTGCTGAGATGGCAAGAGAAACACCGAGTATTGCTAACATTATGGCTTATGCGAAAAAAATCCGAGAGTGTTCCGCACAGCGTTTTGTTATCGAAAAGACGGTTGAAATTCAAAAACTCATGATGGTGCCAAGTGAGTTAAGTTTTACGGATAAAATTGAACAAGCACAACGCTTGCTTGATGAAGCCACTTCGTTTGGAAAAATGGGAAAAAAAACAGGGTTGCGCCGAATTGATGATGTGTTGGATGATGTTTTTACCGACATTTGTGACCGACAAGATAACCCAGAGAAACATCGAGGATTAAAAACGGGATTTAAAGATTTTGACCGCCTATTAAGCCCGAAACAGATTGTTATCGGTTCACTGTTCGTGATTGGTGCTCGCCCTAAGATGGGGAAAACAACCGTTCTCACTGAAATGGCAAAAAATGTCTCACAACAAGGTAAGCCTGTATTGCTGTTCAGCATGGAAATGACGGATAAACAGCTTGTTGAACGGACACTAGCCCAACAAACCCAGATTAATTCAGATAAATTTTACCAAAAGTTAGAGGAGCATGAATGGGATAGGCTTTGCAGTGCCATCGGTCGCCTTAAAGATGAGCCCAATATTTGGGTGGATGATACACCTGGCATGTCCTTACAACACATTCGTTCTGAAAGTCGGAAAATCAAACGCAAAGTCGGTGATATTGGGTTTATTGGTGTCGATTACCTCACTCTGATGCAAGCGGGAAAAGCTGACCGTAATGATATTGCCTATGGTGAAATCACTAAGGGGCTAAAAATATTGGCAAAAGAGCTCAATACGGTGGTTGTGTTGCTTGTACAACTGAATCGGGGATTAGAAAACAGGGCTGACAAACGTCCCGTACCAAGTGATTCAAGAGACACAGGACAAATCGAGCAAGATTGTGATTATTGGTTAGGCATTTATCGTGATGCGGTGTACCACGATAATGCGGATGAAACGCTGACCGAGATGATTTTAAGGCTCAATCGACACGGTAAAACAGGCACCGTGTATGTTGATCAACAAGGATTGAGTATTACACCGGTTGATCAATATATGGCTGCTTATCGCGCTCAACCGAAACGAGAACCCAAAAAATATTGTGAAAAATCGTTTTAATTCGATAGAGGGATTTTAGATATGACAATAAAACAACTACAGAAAAAAATTCATCAACAAAACATTGAGGCTGGATGGTGGGATATCCCAAGGGAAAAAGGAACCTTACTTTGCTTGATCCATTCTGAAATTAGTGAAGCAATGGAGGGAGAGCGTAAAGATCTAATGGATTACCATTTACCACATAGAAAAATGGCAGAAGTTGAACTTGCTGATGCTGTTATTCGTATTTTGGATTATGCGGAAGAGTTCGGTTACGACATCGAAAGCGCTATTACAGAGAAACTCGAATACAACAAACATCGAGTAGATCATCAGCGAGAAAATAGAGTTAAAAAAGGAGGTAAACGATTTTAATTTAGCAATTTCCGAGATGAAACTAGGTGTTTGTATATTTAAAAAATAATGATGGAGAGGTTGTTTAGTGACAGATGATATCTGTCTCCATAAATCTAATCTCAACAGTATTTTCAAAGTGCTCTCCGAAATCGTGACAACAGGTAAACGCTATCGCATCAAAATCACCGAGTGGCGTGATTTAAGAACCATACCCATGAATAAAACATGGCGTATGTGGATGGAAACCACAGGCGAGTGGTTACGTGCACGTGGCGTTGTTATCGATATTAAAAATGGTGTCGGTGAAGTTGTTTTATCAAAGCCCATCACTAATGAGGAAACTCATGAATATTTCGTTGGACATTGGCTAGGACGCAATGAAAACGGTGAGCGTGAAAAAACCAGCAAGATGGATAAAGCAAGGATGCTTTACATGATGGAGAAACATGAACAATGGTGCATTGAGAAGGGAATTCCGATCATCATTCCTCGTAATTCTGAATATATGAGTTTGAAAAGAAAGCAAGAAGAATAGGAAATAGTGATGATTATTTCAGTTAATAACATGATCGTTTTTATTTTAAAGTGATAAAAAATAGTAATCAGGAGGCTCATGATGAATTTACGCAATGAGGCAAAAGGGCGTGAATGTCAGATTAGAATACCTTCAGTTTGTAATGGTAACTCTGAAACGGTTGTTTTAGCCCATTACAGAATGTCAGGTCTTTGTGGCGTCGGAATAAAATCGCATGACTTATTTGGCGCTTGGGCTTGTAGTGCATGTCACGATGAAGTTGATAGACGAACACGATTTACGGATATGGAGTATGCAAAACAATGTCACCTAGAAGGTGTTTTGAGAACGCAAGCCATATTGATCCAAGAAGGGAAGTTGAACGTGTGAAGGTCTTTAATATCGAACCAGTACCTAAACCAAGGATGACTCAGGCTGATAAATGGAAAAAACGTCCCCCAGTTTTAAAGTATTTTGCGTTTAAGGACGAAGTAAAGTTAAACAAAATCACCCTACCTGAATCACATTACCACATTACATTCATTCTACCCATGCCGAAGAGTTGGAGTAAAACTAAACGCTCCGAAATGAACGGTAAACCCCATCAACAAAAACCGGATAAAGATAATCTCGAAAAAGCATTACTTGATGCTATTTTTGACGATGATTCACGTGTATGGGATGGGCGGGTAACAAAAGTGTGGGGAAAAAGGGGGCAGATAATTATCCAAGAGGTGCGATAGTGAATATTGAGTGGATACGCGAGCGAGTAAGTACAGCGTTGATGAATGTTTGTATTATAGAAAATGGGCCGTTAAGTGCCATGGAGGAACAAGCAATACTTGTAACCGATAGGTTTAAAAGAAACCCAATACGCTATGCGGGTGAAAGAAAGTCTCGATACAGACTCCCCTCACATCCACTCAAAATTAAGCAAAAACATGCCAAAGGAAAATCAAAACCATTAATTAATGAAGTTACTTATCGCACTTCATCATGGCGCAGAGGTATTCATCAATTGCCTAACGAAATGCGCTTATGGTTACTCTATTGCTATGGTGATTATCAATATTATCGTGAGCAAATACTCATTGTTCCCTATATTTGGCATGAGTTTCAGCGATTAAATAGTAAAAAAAGGATAACGAAAAAAGTTAAGCAACGACTTCAATCTCTTACCTTACTAGCCATTCAGGCGGTAAAAGCAGAAATTAATCAAACAGCAAAAAAATATACGGATGTTAAGCTCGCTGGATTGTTGGGCGTCAGTGCTGATGCTTGGCGAAAGAGCTATAAACTGTATTGGATTTGTTTATTAGATTGTTGCTATCAATTAGATAGAGATTCGCTATTCAAAATTAGCGCTTTAAGCTGATTAAAAAAGTTGCAAAACTCC
>NZ_CAWPAV010000119.1:0-18661 GCF_963885725.1 Proteus sp. G4380 | reverse complement strand
TAATTTTTTATAGCAGTAGAATAATATAATTGGAATATCCGCATATTGCACCACTAGATAAGCACTGCTATTCTTTTGCTCGCATTTAATGTGCAACTAATAATATTAAACTGCTAAGCAGAAAAGGACTTAATTGATAATGAAAATAAAACTACTTGCGACAGTGATGGTATCCGCGGCATTACTCTCTGGCTGTAAAAATCTTGATACTTCTATGTTAGCGCAATCAGGTACACAACTTTTCCAAGCGGCAACATTAAGTGATGACGATGTCAAAGCGCTAACTAATGATGCATGTAAAGAAATGGATGCTAAAAACAAAATTGCACCTGCAAATAGTAACTACACTAAACGCTTAAATAATATCGCGAAAGCGTTAGGTAATGAAGTTAATGGCACTCCAGTAAACTATAAAGTTTATCTCACTAAAGATGTCAATGCATGGGCGATGGCAAACGGCTGTGTGCGTGTTTATAGCGGTTTAATGGACATCATGACTGACAACGAAGTGGAAGGTGTATTGGGCCATGAAATGGGACACGTGGCATTAGGCCATACACGTAAAGCAATCCAAGTAGCACATGCCACCGTTGCGGCACGTACCGCGGCCTCTTCAGCGGGGGGAGTAGCAGCACAATTAAGTAGTTCCCAGTTAGCAGAAATGGGTGAAAAACTGGTTAATGCCCAGTTCTCTCAACACCAAGAAACACAAGCTGATAACTTCTCTTACGATCTGCTGAAAAAACGCGGTGTCAATACTTCAGGCTTAGTGACTGGCTTTGAAAAATTAGCTAAATTAGGTGGTAGTGATTCAAGCATGTTTGATTCTCACCCACCATCAAAAGAGCGTGCTGACAATATTCGTAACCGCATTGCCGAAGATAAAAAATAAACTTTATCGCCCCTATATTTAACCATATGGGGGTTTTCTTTATGCTTTTTCCTTGTGGCGAAAACGATTTGCAACATCAGCTAAAAAGCGTTTAATTGCCAGCCTTTCATTTTGATCATACTGTTCAAATAAGGTTATCCATTTTGCCTGAGATTGTTGATGTAACAATTCATGAGCGTGAAACAGCTTTTCCCCTTCAGTAGTTAAAATAAAAAATATCTCTTTTTGGTTATCCGCTAATTTTATTTTCTCAATAGCGCCTTTACTCTGTAAGCGACGACAAATTTTTGAGACTGCCCCACGTGTCATTGCCATATAATCACTGATCGTTGTGAGGTTGCGCATACTCTCTTCACCAATACAATGGATCACATGAAGCTCTGTGAGTGAATAATTTTCTACCCCCTTCTCTGCTAATACTTTCTTATGACCTTCATCATTATTCGCTTCTTTTAAGTGCAACAATTCACTTAAACCATTAAGCAATTCCTGTGTGGTTACTTGCTGTTTTGTCATTTTGTTTCCTTGGAAAAAATATTTTAAAAAATAATACCAAAACTATTTACAACAATCAAAATGTCGCTATTATCTATTTTGTTTCCATGGAAACAAAACTAAGAGGCAATATAATGAAATTATCAATCCGTAGTCTGTTTTACCTTGTTTGCTTTAGCGCTTTATTAGGCTCTCTAGCACAAAATATTTATACTCCTGTGCTGCCATTGATCCAGCAGCAATTTAATACCACATTATCACTGGTTAACCTTACGGTATCAGCTTTCACTTTTGCTATGGCTGTTATGCAGTTATGTTATGGTTCATTGATTGACAAATGGGGCAGAAAACCTATTTTGCTCAGTGGGTTAACAATTTCAATTATCGGCGCACTTATTTGTATATGGGCTAATTCTATTAACCTATTAATTTTTGGGCGAGTGATCCAAGCCATAGGTATCGCAGCCATCCCTGTTGTCGCAGCAACTATTTTAGGCGATCTCTATCAAGGGAATGAGCGTGCTAAAGCAATGGGAAGTTACCAAATGTTGCTAGCATTAGCACCAGCGAGTGGTCCTTTATTAGGCGGCTATTTAGCACAACATTATCACTACCAGAGTATTTTTGTTTTCTTAAGTATAGTGGGACTTGTTTTGCTGATTGCCCATCTGTTTTATTTACCTGAAACTCGCCCAGAACAAAAACAGTCCGTTAAAAGCTTATCTGCTATGCGACAAGTACTCGCCGCCCCAGAGGGTAAATCTGTTTTTGTGATAAGTTTTATGGTGTTTTATAACTACTTCTGCCTATTAGTATTTTTACCTTTAATTGCTTTTCACCTTTATCACTTAAATAGCAGTGAAATTGGTGGGCTTTATGTTCCTATGTCCATTGCACTGGTGTTAGGCAGTTACCTTTACCGTAAGGTTTGTCATTTGTTTAGCGCTGAATATGGTGTGATCATAACTTCATGTATAAACCTTGCCATGTTGTCGTTATTTGCCCTATTTTGGCAAATCTCATTACCAATAATGTTAATATTAACGGTGTTATATGGTCTCTCTTTAGGATTAACTATGCCTACACACACGACCTTATTAACCAGCCACTTTAGTTCAGTAAGAGCAACGGCAATGGGTATTTATAATTTTATCCGCTACTGTGGTATGGCAGCAGGGCCTATGGTCGCAAGCTATTTTGTCACCGATAATCATTATCAATATGTCTTTTATTCTTGTGTGATCTTAACAAGTTTGGCATTGTGTTTTGCCATCAAAACGCTACTTTCCACATTAAAACAACAACGACAAACCATCGACTAACAGGACATTTGATGAAACTAACCATTGAAAATCTGCCGCAGCTTTCAGCACAAGATAAAATAGATTTAGGGAAAATTTGGCAAGATAGTGAGTACCAAATGGCACTCACTGCACCAATCACCACAGAGCATGCTCTTTTTGTCGCCCGTTTTAACGGGCGATTGCTAGCGGCTTGTCGTATAAAATACCGAGCAAAAACAGCGCTTATCAGTGATTTTATGGTAAGAGAAGTGACTCGTCGTCGTGGTGTTGGACATTACTTACTAACACAATGCCTTGAAAAAAATCCAACCATTACACATTGGCAAGCTTTATTGAAAACAGGGCAAATCAACGATCCTGTAGCACAGGCTTTTTTAGCGCATCATCATTTTGCTACTTCATTACAGGCTGATACTTATGATTATTTCTGCAATGATAAAGCATAAAGCCTCGCTACATTATAAGCGGTTTCCTGTAAGTTTTGCTCAGCATTATCAAAGGCTTGTTGTAAAGTGGCAACACCGGGCAGGATAGAGAAAACCGCATCAATACCCTGCTGATGGACCACATCATAATCCGGTAAATAACCACCAACTAATGCAATCACTGGGCGATGGTATTTTTTAGCTAATTTAGCAACACCTATCGGGGTTTTACCTTGCGCCGATTGGCTGTCCATTCGCCCTTCGCCAGTTATGACCAAATCTGCATCGATTAACTGTTTTTCTAATTCAACAGCGTTAGCAACCAAATCAATACCTGGTGAAAGTGTTGCTTGCGTAAATGCCAGCAAAGGCAGAGCCAATCCTCCTGCTGCACCACTTCCTGCAATATTGATAAGAGTGCGTTGTGTCATTTTCTCAAGATAAGTACCAAAATGGTGTAGTGCGCTATCCAGTTGCTCAATATCTTGTTCTGTCGCCCCTTTTTGCGGGCCAAAGACTTTTGAAGCCCCCAATTCGCCACATAATGGATTAGTTACATCACAGGCGATCTCTATATCAACAGAGGCAAGTTTTGGATGTAGTTGATTGATATCTATAGAATGAAGTTGACTTAATGCATGTCCACCAAAAGGCAAAGATGTTCCAGACTTATCTTTAAGACCAAGACCGAGCGCTTGCATCATACCTGCACCGCCGTCATTTGTGGCACTTCCTCCTAAGCCTAAAATGATCTTTTTAACCCCCAAATCTAGTGCGGCACAAATTAACTCACCGGTACCATAACTCGTCGTTAAATTGGGATTGCGTTGAGATGAAGGGATAAGATGAAGACCTGATGCCTGTGCCATTTCAATCACGGCAGTAGTATTATCGCCTAACACTCCCCAAGTGGCTGTTACCTGTTTACCTAATGGATCACAAACTGGCGTTGTGATAAAACGACCATGGGTAGCATCAACTAATGACGTTACTGTACCTTCACCGCCGTCGGCCATAGGAATACAACAATAATCAGCATCAGGTAAATAACGTGAAAAGCCTTGTTTAATCGCCTCTGCCACCTCTTTGGCACTTAAGCTCTCTTTAAAAGGATCTGGGGCGATAACTATTTTTATCTCTTTCACGTCATATTCTCCGCGTATAAAAAAAGCGATATATCAATATCGCTTTTATATCATACTCTACAATCAGAGAGGTTGGATTGGCTTTAAAATGTGATTAATCTTCAATCGCTAAACGCAATTTTTTCATCGCATTTTTTTCTAACTGGCGAACTCGCTCAGCAGAAACACCATATTTATCTGCAAGCTCCTGTAAAGTTGATTTATTATCATCTTCTAACCAGCGAGCGCGGATAATGTCTTGGCTACGTTCATCCAGTGTTTTTATCGCTAAAGTCAGTCGGTCAGCTGCATGGTTATCCCAGTTATCTTCTTCAATACCATCAGCAAAGTCAGAAGATTTATCTTCTAAGAATAGGACCGGAGCTACAGGATGTGAGTCATCACTATCATCAGCACTCATGTCAAATGCCATATCTTGTGCCGACATGCGAGATTCCATTTCACGCACATCGCTCTCAGAAACCCCAAGCTCTTTCGCAACTAACTCGACTTCATCTTGGTTAAACCACCCTAAGCGTTTTTTGTTTTTTCTTAAATTAAAGAACAGTTTACGCTGTGATTTCGTTGTCGCGACTTTCACGATACGCCAATTACGTAACACATATTCATGAATTTCGGCTTTGATCCAATGCACGGCGAAAGAAACCAGTCTAACCCCAACTTCAGGGTTAAAGCGACGCACCGCTTTCATCAAACCAATATTACCTTCTTGGATAAGATCCGCCTGAGGTAAACCATATCCTGAATAACTGCGAGCAACATGAATAACGAAGCGTAAATGAGAAAGGATCAGCGTTTTCGCTGCTTCCAAATCGCCCTCGTAATGCAGCCGTTCAGCCAGTTCCTTTTCTTCCTCTGCCGTTAACATCGGATAGGAATTGGCTGCACGGATATACGCTTCAATGCTGCCTTGTGGAACCAATGCTAAGGATTGCATTTCTTTTGTCATTCAAATCCTCATGAAAATCAAATAGATAATTAATATTAATACTGTATGGTGAGCAGGAAGAACCTTCTAATAGTACTTAACAGGTCATCGTTGGTGGTAGATATTATGTTTTTACAACATTATTGACCAGCATAAAGACTAAAGGTTCATATCGCATCTATGTTTACATATCTTTGTACTTTACCAAGCAAACCGCAAATTCATCTATTAAAAATAGTACTCAATTCATCTAGGTTAAGTGTAGAACATTATTATGCCAAAGATAGGGGGTTGATAAAATGGCAAGGTTGCCATAATAATGCAACCCGCCATAATAAAAAGGAAAAAAGGGACTAATATGGCTATTCTGGTGTGAATTGACGTAAATGTTGCATGGTGGTCAACCAAGCAGCAAACCAGCCAATGGTCATCGAAACGAGGATCAAAATAACCGATTCATCAAAACCTAATCCAGATATTGAGAAAGTTGTTCCAAATACGGTCGCCGCTTGCGTAACGACATCAGATAACTTCCATACCAATAATGCAGAGAAAATAATCGCAAAAATAGCCCCGATAAAGCCGAGTACTAAACCCCAATTTAAAAAGGGACGCATGATAAAGCCATCAGTAGCACCAATTAATTTCATCACATTAATGGTATCACGACGACTGAAAATATTAAGACGAACACTATTACCAATAACCAATAGCAGTGCCACAATCATTAAGCTACCGATCACCATTGCGATTTGTCCAACTAATGAGGTTAAAGTAGATAACCGAGTAAACCAGCTATCGTCCATTCTCACTTCGTCAACACCGGCAATATTTGCCACTGCATCACGCAAATTAACCATTAATTGCTCGTCATTAGGATCCATAACAGGAGTCACAATCGCGACAGCGGGTAATGGATTTTCTTCTAGCATATCTAATGCGCTACTAAATCCAGACCATGAGCGAAACTCCACTAATGAATCTTGACGAGAAAGATAATTAACCTCTTCGACTTTATCTAATGCCTCGATATTTTTTATCGTTGCCTGCGCTAAGCTGTCATCTAGAGATTTATCAAGATAGACCGTCAGTTGCGGAGTGGGATACCACTGCTCTGCGGCTGTTGATACATTTTTCCAAACAATGTAACAGATACTAGGTAGTGTTAATGAAATCGCTACTACCATCACCGTTAAGAAAGAAGAGAGGGGTTGGCGTAAAAAGTCGGCCATGGTATTACGCCATGCATAACGCCACTGCTCACGGCGTCCACCACGTAATGCTTTTGTTTTCGCTTTTGGTGTTGGCATTGCCTTACGGGAGTGTTTTCCTTTAGCCATTTTGTCCTCCCACCATACGCCCTTGACCTAAGGTTAGAATACGGTAATTCCTGCGCTCTACAAGTGTCATATCATGCGTTGCCATTAACACGGTAACCCCCACGCGATTAAACTCTTCAAACAGACGCATAATGCCTTCTGAAAGTTCACCATCAAGATTCCCTGTTGGCTCATCAGCCAATAACACCGTGGGTTTATTCACAACAGCACGAGCTATTCCCACCCGTTGCTGTTCACCCCCTGAAAGCTGGATAGGGTAATTTTTCGCTTTATCAAGTAGTCCGACTTTATCCAAGGCGGCTGAAACTCGGCGTCGAATATCCTCTTCACTTGCGCCTGCAATAATCAAAGGTAGAGAGACATTGTCATAAACCGTTCTGTCCATCAGCAAATGGTGATCTTGGAAGATCATCCCTATTTGACGACGTAGAAAAGGGATCTCACTATTTTTTAGCCTACTGATATCATGACCAGCAAACCAAATAGCGCCATCACTTGGACGTTCTATGCCACAAATTAATTTAAGCAATGTACTTTTACCAGCACCAGAATGTCCGGTTAAAAAAGCCATCTCACCAGGGCGAAGATGAAAATCAACCCCCTGTAATGCTTGTCTTCCACCTAAATAAGCCTTGCTGACGTGTTCGAAGCGGATCATTACAACTACTCCTCGCGGGCAAACAGAGCCTCAATAAAATCGTCGGCCTTAAACGGACGTAAATCTTCAATACCTTCACCGACGCCGATATAGCGAATAGGAATACCAAACTGATCAGCGATAGAGAAGATAACGCCCCCTTTTGCAGTACCATCCAGTTTCGTCAAGGTTAATCCTGTCAGCCCAACCGTTTCATTAAACAATTTTGCTTGGCTAACAGCATTTTGCCCTGTACTGGCATCGAGTGTCAGCATCACTTCATGTGGTGCTTCCTCGTCTAATTTTTTCATTACACGGACGATTTTTTTCAGCTCTTCCATTAAATGAGATTTATTTTGCAATCGTCCCGCGGTATCCGCAATCAGAACATCGACACCTTTTGCTTGCGCCGATTGAATAGCATCAAAAATAACCGATGCTGGATCAGCCCCCGTATGCTGAGCAATAACAGGGATATGATTACGCTCACCCCAAACTTGTAGTTGCTCAACTGCCGCTGCACGGAAGGTATCTCCTGCAGCTAACATCACCGATTTACCTTCAGCTTGGTATTGGCGGGCTAACTTACCGATAGTGGTCGTTTTACCGACCCCATTAACTCCGACCATTAAAATGACAAAAGGTTTTTTACCTTCAATATTTAATGGCTTATCCACTTTATTTAAAATATCGCCCATCTCTTCACGCAACTTACCATAAAGAGATTCAGCATCTTTGAGATCTTTACGACTAGCATGCTGAGTCAAACTGTTAATGATCTTGCTAGTGGTATCCATTCCCACATCGGCAATTAACAACTGCTCTTCTAACTCTTCGAAAAGCTCGTCATCAATTTTCTTACCGCGGAATAGCCCCATAAAACCGGAGCCTAAATTTTGTCGTGTTTTTAATAATCCCTTTTTCAAGCGAGAGAAAAAGCCTTCTTTTTTCGGTCTCTCTTGCTCTACGGGTTTATCGACTAATACCTCTTCGCGTAACGCGACAATATCTTCCGCTTCGGCTTGTGCTTGTGCAATACGCGCTTTTTCTTCAGCTTCAGCTTCTTGGCGTGCTTGTTCAGCTTCAAGTTGCGCTTGACGTTGGGCTTCTTCTTCGGCTAAACGAGTCTGCTCTGCACGTTCAGCAGCTAATCGTTCAGCTTCTGCTCTTTGCGCTTCTTGGCGTGCTTGTTCAGCTTCAAGTTGCGCTTGACGCTGGGCTTCTTCTTCAGCTAAACGCGCCTGCTCTGCACGTTCAGCAGCTAATCGTTCTGCCTCTGCTCTTTGCGCTTCTTGGCGTGCTTGTTCAGCTTCTTGCTGCGCTTGACGCTGGGCTTCTTCTTCGGCTAAACGTGCCTGCTCTGCACGTTCAGCAGCTAATTTTTCAGCTTCTGCTCTTTGCGCTTCTTGGCGTGCTTGTTCAGCTTCAAGTTGCGCTTGACGTTGGGCTTCTTCTTCGGCTAAACGAGTCTGCTCTGCACGTTCAGCAGCTAATCGTTCAGCTTCTGCTCTTTGCGCTTCTTGGCGTGCTTGTTCAGCTTCAAGTTGCGCTTGACGTTGCGCTTCTTCTTCGGCTAAACGCGCCTGCTCTGCACGTTCAGCAGCTAATCGTTCTGCCTCTGCTCTTTGCGCTTCTTGGCGTGCTTGTTCAGCTTCAAGTTGCGCTTGACGCTGGGCTTCTTCTTCGGCTAAACGCACTTGTTCAGCTTCTAGTTGCGCTTGACGTTGAGCTTCTTCTTCGGCTAAGCGCGCCTGCTCTGCACGTTCGGCCTCTAAACGTTGTTGTTCTTTCTCTTGTGCAGTATTTTCTTCTTTATTACGGCCAAATCCGAGCCACGAGAAAAAACCTTTTTTTTCTTTTGCCATTAGCTACTAAACTCCTCGCACTAAATCATGGCGCGATAACATTGACGATATTAAAAATAATAATGAAGTCTATCATTTGATCGAGGATAAACGCATCTTTTATACGAATTTTATGGTAAATTATTCGCGCTTAAATCAAGGTAAGTTATCAAGTTATCAACAAACTTGTTCCTTGAAACATTAAAACACGCCAAAATTCACGCTTAAACGATATATATCAGAAAAATATGGCTAAGAAACCACAAAAAACGCCGATGGGACAAATCAGAATAATCGGAGGTAAATGGCGTGGTCGGAAACTTCCTGTGCTTGATAGCCAAGGATTACGTCCCACCACCGATAGAGTCAAAGAAACACTGTTTAATTGGCTTATGCCCGTTATTCAGGACGCTCGTTGCTTAGATTGCTTTGCCGGCAGTGGTGGGCTAGGTATTGAAGCACTCTCTCGCTATGCAAAAGAAACGACATTCATTGAGTTCGACCGTAAAGTCGCGCAACAAATTACTGCTAATTTAGCGCTGCTTGGCGCTGATAATGGGCATGTTATTCAAGATAGTGCGTTAAATTATCTAGCTAAACAAGGTACGGCATATGATGTGGTGTTTTTAGATCCTCCTTTTCATCAAGGTATGTTGGCAAACACCCTGCAATTATTAGAAAATAACCAATGGTTAGCCGAAGGTTGTTATATTTATATTGAAGAAGAAGTAAACGCACAGGTTTATTCTTTACCAGAAAATTGGCGATTACATAGAGAAAAAATCGCAGGCCAAGTCGCCTATCGTCTTTATATTCGCAATTTATCTGCTTAATTTGTTATGGAGCTGCTATGTTAATCTTTTTAGGTCGATTTTTAATGATCGGTGTGTGGGGATTTCTTTGTTTAAATCTTATTTCCCCATTCCCTAAACCTTTAAAGTACTTTATGGATATCGCATTAATCTTTATGGTGATTATGCACGGCTTACAAATTGCCATGTATAAAGCAGGCCAACCCGAAGATAAAAAACCTTCTGGCTTACTCCAATTTAAGATCTTCTTTTTTGGTATTTTTGAGCTATTGAGAATACAAAAAGAGTTGCGCAAAGAGTATCTAGAAAAACAAAAAAATAAAAACCAATAATCATCGTCTATTCAAGTCACTGGGGATAACACGCTAACTCCCCAGTTTCTTATGCTCTGACGCTTATTGAGCTGATGTTTTACTACTCTCATTATCTGGTGCATCGGTTTCAAACTGCACGAAACGACTACCTTGCATAAATAATCGCCCTTTCATCTCCAGCGCTACATTTGAGAAAGTGGTTTTATCCACACGTAAGATAATATCTTGCTGAGAGTCCGTTGTTAAACGAAAAGTCACTTGATAGTAATAGGTTGTTTCTGGCCCATTAATATCATTTTCTCTTGAACGTCGATCGTTTTTCGGTATTTGTTGCTTATCAACAACTTCTACCATATATAATTTAACGGGTGAATTATCATCACTGATACGCTGTTTTCTTTGCTCAAAAAAACGATATGTTGCGCTAGCGATAATGATAATCAGCACCGCGATACCTAACATTCCCGCTTTATTCATTACACTCATTCCTATTATCGTTATAAATTCACATTGTGCTTATCTGTAGTTAATTTTAATTAATACGCCAGTTTCTTCATTAATCGCTATTCTTAAATTATGCTTTCTGTTATGAATAATAAAAGAGTTCTCTATATAAGAATAAGGAAGATATTATGAGTTGGCCTTTTCTCGCTGTCTTATTTTCTGGGTGGCTTTATATCGATGCCGCGTATCGTGGCCCTAATTGGCAACGATGGCTATTCCGTCCTATTACACTACTACTATTACTCCTTTGGGCATGGCAAGTCCCTGAGCATAGCATTAATAGTTATCTTATTGTCGGCGCTTTATTAGCAACATTACTTTCTGATGTATTAAAAATGTTTGAAGGTAAGTATTTACTACCTTCTTTAGCCTTGTTATTCCTAAGTTATATTCTCTACCTAATTAGTTTTGCCTTACCATTACAAATCTCTTTTTATCTTCCTTTGCTTGGTTTTGTTATCGTTGCCGCAATTATCGTGTTAGCCATCATCTGGACTAAACTGGATAAATTTGCCATTCCTGTATTACTGACTTTATTAGCGGCTTTTGCGATGTTTTGGGTTGCAGGAGAGAAATTCTTCTACCTGAGCAACGACTACAACTTTTCTATCATGATAGGCTCACTATTGTTAGTAATTGCTTACTCTATTTGGCTTATCAACCGTTTCCGCTTCTCTTTTTCAGCCTCTAAAGGACTGGTAAGTGCCTGTTACTTTATTGGTCACTTCTTTATTGTTAGAGCCCTTTTTCTCTAAAACCTTGATCCCTTGTTTCTTTATCAATAGAAACAAGGGATTAATTGATTTAACAAATCCGCACTTTTTGACAATCAATACGCTCTGTTTATCTTGACTCTGGACTCTACTCCAAGCTGTAAAGTATCGGTAATTGATAAAACTGTACTTTGTTGAACGAGGAGAGGCGTATGTCTAAACACGCTCATCAACACGATAACCATAAACATACCGATGCTTGCTGTTCAAGCTCTCAATGCTGCTCTAATCAGGCAGATAATAGTAGTATGCACTCACATACTGAAAGTGGACACACTCATAGCAAAATCGATAAGAGTGATCCCGAATGTGAAGAAGAACATCATCATGGCCATCAACATGAGCATAATCATCACGCTCATGATGGTCATGATCATGCCCATGGCTGTTGTGACAGCAACGCCCCAGTCTCTAATGTAGAGCCTGAAAAAATTGCACAGCAACGTTTTAGTTGGAAAGTGCAAGGAATGGATTGCCCAAGCTGCGCGCAAAAGATAGAGACAGCAGTACTGAAAGTGGTCGGCGTTAAACAAGCGAAGATCTTGTTTGCCACTGAAAAACTGGTTGTCGATGCCGATACCGATTTACGTACTGATGTGATTAGTGCCGTTAAAAGTGCCGGTTTTGAACTATTTGATATCTCATCAGCGGGATCTCAGCCTCCTGCAAAACAAAGCCTCTTAAAAGAGAGCTCATTCGTCATTATCTTAGCGATTTTAATGGCGATAAGTTGGGGTGCCGAGTTTATTGATCCACAAGCAGGTCGCGCTGCCTTTATTGCAACGACATTAATCGGGTTATTCCCTATTGTAAAAAAATCGCTACGACTCATTCGTAGTGGTACCCCATTCGCGATTGAAACCTTGATGAGTGTTGCGGCTATTGGGGCACTGTTTATTAATGCCACCGAAGAAGCGGCAATGGTAATTTTGCTGTTTATGATTGGCGAAATGCTTGAGTCTTACGCTGCGGGTCGTGCACGCCGCGGAGTCAGCGCATTAATGGCTCTTGTACCAGAAGAAGCGGTGGTAATCAAAGAGGGTAAAAAACAGACAGTCCCTGTAGCTCAATTGCGCCCCGGCGATATTATTGAAATTGCACCAGGTGCGCGCTTACCCACAGATGCCGAATTAATTACTGCTTTTGCAAGTTTTGATGAAAGCGCATTAACGGGTGAATCTGTGCCGGTCGAACGTTTACAGGGTGAAAAAGTCGCTGCTGGCTGTTTATCTGTTGATCGCTCGGTGCAAATGAAAGTGGTCTCTGAACAGGGGCAAAATGCCATCGACCGTATTTTACAACTGATCGAAGAAGCGGAAGAGCGTAAAGCGCCCATTGAACGTTTTGTTGACCGTTTCAGTCGCTATTACACACCACTGATTATGCTGTTTTCCGCATTAGTGATCATTATTCCACCTTTGTTATTCGCTCAACCTTGGGAAACTTGGTTCTACCGTGGTTTAACACTGTTATTAATTGGTTGTCCTTGTGCTCTGGTTATTTCAACACCAGCCGCCATTACATCAGCACTGGCAGCAGCAACAAAACGAGGTGCCTTAATTAAAGGTGGTGCAGCACTTGAACAACTGGGCACAGTCAATACCGTTGCTCTAGATAAAACAGGCACATTAACAGAGGGTAAACCTCAAGTCACTGATGTCATAGCAAATGCAGGCTTTAATGAGAAAGAGCTACTGATGTTGGCTTCTTCTGTAGAAGTTGGCTCTCATCACCCTCTCGCAAAAGCCATTATTAATAAAGCACAAGAGCAACAAATTGATGTTGTGGAAGCCGATAATCGCAAGGCTTTAGCGGGTAAAGGGATTGAAGGTTATTTAAATAATCAGCATATTCTGGTCAGTGCCCCAACACAATTATCAGAAACCACACCATTATCTGCACAATGGCAACAACAAGTCGCTCGTCTTGAAGATGAAGGCAAAACCGTTGTCGTGGTATTAAAAGAAGATCAGTTCATTGGTGTGATTGCGATGCAAGATACATTGCGCAACGATGCTATCGAATCAATGAAAGTGTTGAAATCGATGAATATCAATGCCGTGATGTTAACCGGTGATAACCCAAGAGCAGCGGCTGCGATTGCACAAAAACTGGGTATGGATTTCCGTGCAGGATTGCTCCCTGAAGATAAAGTCACCTCAGTGATGGAAATCAGTCAAACACATAACACAATGATGGTGGGTGATGGTATTAATGATGCACCAGCAATGAAAGCGGCTACCATTGGTGTTGCGATGGGAAGTGGTACAGATGTCGCTTTAGAAACTGCCGACGCAGCATTAACCCATAACCGTTTAACTGGCTTACCCGAAATTATTCAGCTATCTCGTGCAACACGTAAAATTATCCGTGAAAACATTACCATAGCATTGGGTTTAAAAGCGATATTCTTAGTCACCAGTTTATTCGGTATTACTGGACTTTGGGTTGCCGTATTGGCTGACTCAGGAGCAACAGCTTTAGTGACCGCCAATGCCGTAAGACTATTAAAAGTTAAACTAAAATCTCCTCACCAAGATTAAACTAACCTAAAAATAAAACCCAAACCACAGTCATTGCTATGGTTTGGGTTATTTTAACGCTTAAATCTCACTGCGAGATAATTCTATTACTTATCTATTTCCTCAATACTCACATGTGCTTTTTTTCGTGAAAATAGTTTAACCACAAAGACATAGAACAGTGGTACAAAGAAAATAGCCAAGAAAGTGGATGCGAGCATACCGCCAATTACCCCTGTTGCGACAGAGTGCTGACTACCTTGCCCTGCGCCTGAAGCAAGTGCCATAGGTAATACCCCAAAAGTAAAGGCGAGTGAGGTCATAATGATAGGGCGTAGTCTCATTCTTGCCGCTTCTGCTGCCGCATCGATTAATGGTTTACCATCCTTCTCATAAAGATGTTTAGCAAACTCAACAATTAAGATGGCATTTTTCGCTGATAGGCCAATGGTGGTCATCAAACCTATTTGGAAATAGACATCTGAGGATAAACCTCGTAACAGTGTCGCGATAACAGCCCCTAAAATACCAAATGGCACCACTAAAGCGACAGAGAAAGGTACTGACCAACTTTCATAGAGTGCCGCTAAGCTTAAGAAAACAAACAGAATTGTCATCACATATAATGCAGGTGCTTGGTCTTGTGTTTGAATTTCTTCATAAGACAGACCGCTATAGCTTAGGCTGATTTCAGATGGCAATTGTTTCATAATATCTGCAATTGCCAGCATCGCGTCACCCGTACTGTAACCTGGCGCTGGTTCACCTAAGATCTCAATCGCTGATAGCCCATTAAAACGCTCTAATTTCGGTGGCCCCATATACCATTGTGTTGTTGCAAAGGCGTTGAATGGGATCATTTCACCGCGCTGATTACGAACATGCCATTTATCCAGATCGGTTGGCAACATACGCGCTGAGGCTTCCCCTTGTAGATAAACACGTTTAACACGACCTTCATCAATAAAATCATTTACATACATCGATCCCCATGCGGCAGATAATGTATCGTTAATATCAGATAAACGCAGTTGTAATGCTCTTGCACGCTCTTTATCAATCACAACACGTAATTGAGGTTCATCGTTTTTACCGTTCGGGCGAACATTAGTTAATACTGGACTTTGTGCTGCTAATTCGAGGAATTTATCACGAGCTTTAACCAATTCAGTATGGCCTAAACCCGCATTATCTTGTAAGTAGAAATCAAATCCCATCGCATTCCCCATCTCCATAATAGCAGGTGGTGGGAACGCAATAACCATACCATCACGGATAGAGTTAAAGTGTTGCTGTGCTCGTGCCACTAATGAGAAAACATCTTCTCCTTTTCCTTTACGCTCTGACCAATCAGCCAAGTTAACAAATGCCATACCCGCATTTTGACCACGACCTGCAAAGTTAAAGCCATTAACAGTAAATACTGTTTTAACCAGATGTTTTTCTTCGGTCAGTAAATAATCCCTAAATTCTGCCATGGTTTGTTCCATACGCTCAGCGGTACTATTTGCTGGCATACGGACTTCAATCATCACAACCCCTTGGTCTTCATTTGGTAAGAAGGCTTTAGGTAATTGCGTAAATAACCACCCTGTTCCAACGGTAATAATGAGGAAAATAAACATATAACGGCCTCGACGGTACAAGATATTGCGTACCCCCTTCTCGTAATAGTTAGTTCCTCTATCAAAGAAACGGTTGAACAGCCAGAAGAATCCACGACGTTTCTTCACCTTAGGTTGTGGCTTTTTCAATATGGACGCGCATAATGCGGGTGTAAATGTTAATGCGATAAGCACTGATAATGCCATCGCGACAACAATAGTCGCTGCAAACTGGCGATAAATAATCCCAGCCGATCCACCAAAAAATGCCATTGGCACAAAGACCGCTGATAAAACAAGACCAATCCCCACTAACGCCCCTTGAATTTGCGTCATCGAGAGAATGGTCGCTTCTTTTACCGAAATCGCCTGTTCATGCATGATCCGTTCAACGTTTTCAACCACAACGATGGCATCATCCACCAGCAAGCCGATTGCGAGCACCATGGCATACATCGTTAATACGTTGATAGTTAAACCTAATGCGGCTAATACACCAAAAGTTCCTAATAAAACAACCGGTATAGCCAATGTTGGCACCAAGGTTGCCCGAATATTTTGTAGGAACAGGAACATAACCAAGAACACTAAGATGGAAGCTTCGACAATCGTTCTTACCACAGAGCTAATGGACGATTTTACAGAAGGCGTTGTGTCATAAGGGAAAAGGGCTTTTACACCTTGAGGGAAAAACTGCGACTGAGCTTCCACAACCTCTTTTACTTTTTTAGACACATCAAGTAGATTAGCTCCGGGCGCTAAGCGCATAGCCATACCCGCAGACGGTTTACCATTGTATAAGCTTGAAATAGAGAAATTATCTGCCCCTACTTCGACTTTCGCTACATCTTGTAACAGAACTTGTGAGCCATCAAGATTCACTTTTAATAGAATATGGTTGAATTCATCTACTGATACCATACGTGATGAGCTGGTAATGGTTGCGTTTAACTCAACACCTTTTAATGCCGGTAAGCCCGCTAACTGCCCGGCGGACACCTGTACATTCTCATCTTGGATAGCCGCGGCAATATCTTTCGGCATCAGGTGATAATTGGTCAGTTTATCCGGATCAAGCCAAATACGCATAGCGCGTGGTGATCCCAATAACAGAATATCCCCCATACCATCAATACGAGAAATAGGATCTTTCATATGTGAGGCAAGGTAATTACCTAAATCAAAGGCATCTAATTTTCCAGATTCATCTACGAGGGCAACCACTTGCATAAAGTTAATCTGGAATTTCACTACCCTCATCCCTTGTCGTTGTACTTCAAGGGGTAACTTAGGAGTTGCTAATTGCAGTTTATTTTGTACCTGCATCAACGCAATATCACTATCCGTACCTTGTTCAAAGGTGGCGATAACTTCAAAGCTACCATCCGTATTACTATTTGAACTTAAATAACGGAAGCCATCTAATCCGCTAAGCTCTTGCTCAATAACTTGAACAACCGTGTCTTGCACTGTTTCAGCCGATGCACCGGGATAAACTGCGGTGATCATTATCGCTGGAGCTGCAATTTCAGGATATTGACTCACAGGAAGTTTTATTAACGACAATCCTCCTGCAATCATAATAACAATAGCCATCACCCACGAAAGTATTGGCCGATTAATAAAAAATCGAGACATAATAATGTATTACCTAAATGAAGACTTACTCTAAGGTGGTCTTTAATGAAATGTTGTTAGCAGGAACCGCATTGACTTTTACGCCCGGTTTTGCACGATGATGACCTTCTGTCATGATCCTATCGCCAGCTTGTAATCCCTGTTTTATGATCCATCCATTACCTTGTGGTTTTAATATTTCAACATCTCTTGCTTGTAATACTTGTTGTTGATCAACGATATATGTGATGGATTTACCACGGGCATCAAAGGTAATCGCTTGTTGTGGCACAACAATCGCTTTCTCTTGAGTTCCTTGCATAATGCGAGCTTTGGTATACATTCCTGGTAATAATTGGTGCTGTGGATTAGGGAATTTGGCGCGTAATGTCACTGAGCCTGTACTTGGCTCAACTTGGACTTCGGAAAAACTTAATGTACCGGTATAAGGGTACTGAGAGCCATCTTCTAAAAACAGCGTCACATCCATTTTATCTTCACTATCAGTGACGACACCTTGTTGGATCAGTGACTTTAATTTCAGTTGATTAGTAATAGGTTGAGTAATATCCACATAGATAGGATCAAGCTGTGTGATGGTCGCTAATGGCTGGCTTTGTCCACTACTCACTAATGCCCCTTCACTAACAAAAGAGCGACTGATTTTGCCGCTAATAGGTGATAAAACTTGGGTATAGCCAAGGTTAATCTTTGCTTGATTTAAATCGGCTTTAGCTTGATCAAGGCGTGAAACTACATCGTCATATTCTTGCTGACTAATGGCATTAGTGGCACGTAAAGATTTATAACGGGCAGCTAATTTTTTCACATTATCGTAAGCTGCTTGTGCTTTAGCTACCTGAGTTTCGTAAGGTTTTTTATCTATTTGATACAGTGGTTGATCTTTTTTAACATCACTACCTTCAGTAAATAGACGTTTTTCTAAAATACCATCGACTTGTGGGCGCACCTGTGAGACACGATAAGATGCCGTTCTTGCTGGCAAATCGACCGTTAATGGAAGAATTTCCTCTTTGACAGTATAGACTCCCACTTCAGGGATAGCAGGCTTGGTTGGCTGAGTCGATTGATCGTTACAGCCCATTAAGACAAAACTTACCATCATCACAGAAGTAAAAGGAATATTACAACCCTTTGTTTTAAATAAATGTTTTGTTTTTTTCATAGTTAGTGGAATTGTGCTGATAAAAAAAATACCGTACTCCCTATGCGAATGGTTTCCGGTACAACGAATTAATTAAGAACGTCATCTATTTATGGCTATTAAAATAAATAGTCTAAATATTAAATTAATAACACATACAGTTGAGATCCTTATTTATTAGAGGTTTTTGTATTTATTAATACGCTGTGAATAATGAACTTTTCAAGATATTTTAACAAGATTATAATTTATCAATATGTGGCATTTTCAATAAATGAAAACACATCTTATTGAAAATAAACAAATTAAACAAAATAAACCCTATTATAAAAAACACTAA
>NZ_CAWPAV010000118.1:0-11826 GCF_963885725.1 Proteus sp. G4380 | reverse complement strand
AGAGCAAAAAATTAACTAATAATTATCCCTTCATCATTAAAACGATGAATAAACAAACATTTTTAAATACTATTTTCACAATAATACAAAAGAGATAAATAAAATTATTTTAATTGTTTCTTATACGAAACTAATATAATAAATCTATTAATTCACATAAACCTATAAATATAGAAAAATAATCTCTTAGAAAAAACATGACTAATTCATCATAAAACCATTGCATTTATTCATGAGGTAAATAGATTTTATATGAGGTATAAAAAGGCAAGGAGAGCTACTTTTGCCTTGAAAGAAAGAGCCACAAGCGAGACAAGCCGTACTTTATCTCGCTTGATAAGCGTGTTTTTTACAAGATAAGCTGATTTACAGCTGCCCCTCTTTTTTGCGGATCAAATAACGATAAGGTGTTGCTTGCGTCTCTTGCTGTAATAGGTCATGTTCCATAAAACGACAAAAACCGGGAATATCACGCACTGTAGCCGGATCATCAGCAATCACCAACAGTGTTTCCCCCTGAGCCATATTTCTTATGGTTTTACGCACTAACATAACAGGCTCAGGACAACGTAGTCCTAAGGTATCTAATGTTTTTGTCGCATCATCAAATTGGGCATTCATTGTATTAACCATTTTTTCGCACTAACAGATAGCACTATTATATCTCGCTTTGCCTCGCACATCACTGCACATTCATCAACTTCACGTTGAGTTATCGCCGATCTTTGCTTTTGTTGCGCAACAAGAGTATGATGCGCATCCTCTCCTGATGAGAGAAAATCATACGTTTTATTGGGTTCCCTCACCCCAATCACTAAAAAGGTACAATTTATGTATAGGTTTACCTCCCGCCAAAAAGCGGCGGCGCTATTATGGCTTTCGTTATTTCATATATTGATAATTACTTCTAGTAACTATCTTGTTCAATTGCCTATTTCTATTTTTGGCTTCCATACCACATGGGGTGCATTTACTTTTCCATTTATTTTCTTAGCGACAGATTTAACTGTTCGTATCTATGGAGCCCCTCTGGCAAGACGCATTATTACTGCCGTTATGATACCGGCATTAGCTATTTCCTACCTAATATCAACACTCTTTTTCCAAGGAAGTTGGCAAGGTTTTGCCTCACTCAATGATTTTAATATCATGGTGGCAAGAATAGCGACAGCAAGCTTTATGGCGTATGTGTTAGGGCAAATTATGGATGTTTCTGTCTTTAATCGTTTAAGACAGCAACAAAAATGGTGGGTAGCACCAAGTGCAGCGATGTTTTTTGGTAATTTCTTAGATACTGTTGCCTTCTTTTTTATTGCCTTTTATCGCAGTACAGATGCGTTTATGGCGGCCAATTGGGTCGAAATAGCGCTCGTGGATTACACTTTTAAATTGACGATTTGTATGCTGTTTTTCTTACCGGCCTATGGCGTATTATTGAACTTTATTTTGCGCTATTTTTTTGCACAAGAAAATCAACAACAAAGCTATGCTCAAATCCGTCCTTAGCTGATTGACTCCCCCAATAAGGCTTTATTCTTTGCACAATAAAGCCTTAGCTTACTTTTACCAATACCTTGATCTACCGGCAATAAATACCATTATTTAGCATAATAAGTGAAGACACCGCACTACTATTGATAAATGATAAAGAGTAAGACTTTTATTGCCTAGCAATACAAAAATTAACCCGTTTCAATATAATATTTTTATTATCAATTAAACTATTAAAGTATTCTGGATCATCTCAGCTTTTTTCCATCTCGGTTAAGATGATATTCCCCACCATAAAGATTTTTTACTCTTTTGAAGATAGTAGGAGTCTATTATGTTAAAAGTTATTCAATCCCCAGCGAAGTATATCCAAGGGCCTGATGCGTTATATCATATTGGGAAATATACAAAACCTTTGGGTGAGAGAGCATTGATTATCGCTGATAAGTTTGTCATGGATCTGGCTGGCAGCATCGTCAAAGACAGCATGACACAGTATGAAGTCAATGGACACTTTGAACAGTTTCACGGTGAATGTACACATAAAGAGATTGACCGCTTAGTTGAGATAGCCAAACAACAAGCCGCTCTTGTTATCATTGGTGTTGGGGGAGGAAAAACCCTTGATACCGCCAAAGCCGTCGCCTATAAATGCCAGTTACCTGTGGTGATCTCTCCGACTATCGCATCAACCGATGCTCCTACTAGCGCACTTTCTGTTATTTATACAGAATTAGGCGCATTTGATAGCTATCTTTTCTACCCGAAAAATCCTGATATCGTTGTTATGGATACCAATGTAATTGCCTCAGCACCACCACGTTTATTAGTGGCAGGGATGGGAGATGCCTTAGCGACCTATTTTGAAGCAAGAGCCTGTAGTCGAGCACAAAAGCAAACAATGGCTGGAGGTAAAACCACCCTTGCAGCACTGGCATTAGCAGAGCTTTGTTATCACACCCTACTTGAAGATGGCTATAAAGCCAAACTGGCCGTCAGCCGTAGTGTGTGTACTACTGCGGTTGAAAATATTATCGAAGCAAATACCTTTTTAAGCGGTATTGGTTTTGAAAGTGCCGGATTAGCCGCCGCACATGCAATACATAATGGTTTCACTGCATTAGAAGAGTGCCATGCAATGTATCACGGTGAAAAAGTCGCCTTTGGTACTCTAGTTCAACTAGTGCTAGAAAATAGCCCGTTAGAAGAGATCGAAGAAGTACTCGATTTCTGTGTTCAAGTTGGCTTACCTGTTACCTTAGAAGAATTAGGCGTACATGCTACAGGTGATGAATTAAATGAAAAAATCATGGCTGTCGCAGAATTAAGCTGTGCAGAAGGTGAAACAATTTACAATATGCCATTTGATGTTGATTCCGATAAAGTGTTTGCGGCGATTATGGCAGCAGACCAATTAGGGCGTGAGTGGTTATATTAAGGATTAATATTAATGGCGCCAACAGGGTGCTCTGTACCCTGTTGACTCACAATGTGATGTAAAGTAATAAAAAAGGGAATAAAAGATCGACTTTTATTCCCAAATTGCTTGTTATTGTAATCAGTGACTACGTTATTGTTATCTCATTAATTTTTTCTACAATGCCCGAGCTAATAAGCTAATTGGGTGTTCACATTTTTTGGTTGTTGACATTTCTATTTGCCATTTACAGGTTTCGCAATCTGTAATGACTAAATCACAACCACTCTCTTCAATTTGACGGAATAATCCCGCCCCAATGCCTTGCGCAACATCGTAGTTTTCCGATTTAAAACCATAAGTACCGGCAATACCACAACATTGTGAATCTAATACAATCACTTCTACCCCAGGAATACGTTTGATTAAATCAATGGAGTAAGCCGCCCACCCCATTTTTTCCATATGGCAAGGGGTATGATAAACCACTTTTAATGGGGTATGTTTTAATGGTAATTCACGCCCTTCTTCCAATAACCGATAAATATAACGTGTTGCTAATTCTATATTTTCCCGTACTTTTGAAGTATCAATATCTAGAATATGTTCATATTCATCACGAATAGTGAAAGTACAAGTAGAAGATGTAGCAACAACCGGAATGTTGTTCTCCACAATTTTTTCTGTCAGAGATTCAAGGTTTACGGTAGCTTGTTTTTTCGCTTGTTTCACAAAGCCGTTGGCAATTAATGCAACACCACAACATTTTTCACGTTTTAATAGTTGAACACCAATATCCATTTTATTGAATACTTTAACTAAATCTTTCCCTAATTGAGGGTGATTGTAGTTAGCATAGCAACCGTGGAAAAACGCAACCTGATCTTTAAAGCGTGCTTGCTCTTCAACCTGTTTTTTCATCCATGTTCTAAATGTACCAAAAGAGTATTTGGGTAATTCACGACGATGGTCGATTTTAAGCGCTTTATCCAAGATTTTACGTACTGGTTTTAATCCGGTAATAGTGTTAACAATCGGCGCCATTGGCGTAGAGAGCGTTCCCATTAAATCAGTATGACTTAAAATAGCATCACGAATTTTAGGTGTTTTAGGATTGTAGTTAAGTTTAGCACGGGAAATGATATCCCCTATTTTTACATCTGAAGGACATGCCACTTCACAACGTTTACAGTTAGTACAGTATTTCAGTGCTTCATCATAAAGCATGGGATCTTTTAAGCGTAAACGCTCACCATCAGGGCCAGCTTGTTTAGGTCCAGGATAGAGTGGATTGACCTTTGCCACAGGACAATAGGTTGTACAAACTGTACATTTAATGCAACTTTCAAAACTGGTATCTTGTAAACTCATAGTATTGTCTCCACAGCCGCAGATGTGGTGTGCTGCGATTTATCACTCTGTAATATTTGTTGAGCTGCATAGAGTGCACTTATCATGGAGACACCTGCACCACAGCCTTCATTTAGAGGATCAAAACCACCTAAAAGCGCCCCCACCGCATAGACATTGTCTAACGCTTCACCATATTTTAACGGTCTTAATTGACTATCTGTATTAACACCAAATCGCATATAAGGCTGTTTGGCAAACACATTGACTTGTGTCCACTCATTACGCGGTAAGCTTTCTAACAAATCTAATTCCATTAATGGCTCGTAAATACGATCAAATTCCGCAATTAAGCCATTATTGAAAAAACTGCCTGTGGCTAATACGACATGCTCGCTACGGATAGGGATATCAGTATGATTACGGGTATGAATACCGACAACCTTATTACCGACTAAATCGGCTTCTTCTGCGCGATCACCCGGCATGATCAAACCACCTGCTTGTTGAAAACGCAGTTTTAGTGCCTGATGTAGGCGAATACCTAATAATGAAGGCGGTAATGTCGGTAATAGACAAATTGGTTTACCCACACACTCTTGTAATAAATTAACTGGCGCTTCTTCATCTAGCCCGATACATGCAGGTAGTACAATCGCCTCAACACTATTATCTATGTGTTTAATTAATTCTTCTGCTAATGCTTGCGTGTTTTCAGGCTTATCTAAATAGCGCGCAATATTAATTGCTCTAAACTCACTTGGATTATCACGTAGTCTATCCAATAAAGGTAAATGAATGTGATAAGGAATGGCCTCAATACCTTGTTCATTTAAAGTACTACTTGCAAACTGAGGTTGAAAATCCAAGAATCCCTCAATCCCCACCACCGCTATTTTTTTCCATGGGAATGGTTGATTAACGCTATAAGTCGGCACGCGCTGTGGGCTCATCCAACTCATGCGAGAACGTCCAACCGGGGTAATACGGTAATGGTTTTCATCACCGTTACCTTTATAGTCTAAATTTCTCGTGGTTGATAACAGCGTTTGCGCTTGCTCTATCAATTGAGTGACATTTGCTTCACCAATACGACTATATGGGTGCTCTGGTGCTTGTTGTGCCAGTGTTGATAACGCTTGTTTCGGATGAGAAACTGGCGTGCCATCAGGAAGATGCGTTAATAAATCCAGTGATCCAGATGAAAAATGTAACGCACTTTGTCCATTACTGATAATGGCGCAAGATTTGCCCGCTTCAGCAAGGCGGATCCCCGCAGTCAGTCCCGCTAATCCGCTTCCTATAATGATAACGTCAAATTTCATCATCGGCCTCCACTGAAGCTGTTTTATCAATCATATCGGCATCTAAGCCACATAAACCTTGGTACACCCAACTGGTAAACTCACTTTCACGTAACGCATTACCCCATGCGATAGGACGAATACCTTTCCAACGTTCATTTAGAAAATGAGCAAGTTGTTGTTCGGAGCCATGAGGCGTTGTGACTTGTAAACGATTTAATAATCCTGCTGCGCGACAAGCACATAACTCACCTTGGCAAGTTCCCATTCCCACACGAGTACGACGGCGTAAATCAAGCAAATTATTCACGGTTAAAGAATTCACTGCATAACGAACTTCACCGGCCGTGACCGCTTCACATTCACACACTAAGCTTTTATCAATACGCTCATTACTCAATAATTTATTGGCTAAATCGCCATGACGATAAACCGCTGAGCCTCGAATTGGCGCCGGTAACGACACCACACTACGCAATGCTTGCTCTGCTGATTGGCGAGAGCCAGGCAGTGGCTCTTCAGCCGTGGTACATTTTGCTGAAATATTTAATTTCTCACAGATCTTGTTTGTGGCCCATTCAGCCATTAATCGGTAAGTCATTAATTTACCACCGGTTATGGTGATAAAGCCCTCGAGTCCATCCCGTTGTGCGTGGTCAAGTAATACAATACCGCGGCTTACATTACGGCCAGAAGGATCATCGTCGCTGGCCACTAAAGGACGTACACCGGCATAAGCACGTAAAATACGGGTTTGAGCCAGTTTAGGTGCCAGCATCGAACCTTCGCGGATCAGGATATCAACCTCTTCAGGGGTGACATACATATTGTCGATTTCATCATAAGGAACGCGAGTTGAGGTGGTTCCTATTAATGAGATGGTATCGCCAGGCACTAAAATATCGGCATCCGCAGGCTTACGACAGCGGTTGATCACCATATTATTGATACGGTGTCCTAAAATCAGTAATGCCCCTTTTGCTGGGAACATGCGGACTTTTAAGTCACCATATTCTGCAATTTTTTGTCCCCATATTCCTCCGGCATTGGCCACTATTTGTGCGCGGATCTCATACATATTTTTAGATTGATGATCATAAACACGTACACCTTTCACACGGTCGCCTTCACGGATCAAGCCCATCACTTCATGATAAGTGAGTACTTGCGCACCATGTTCACGTGCATCTAACATATTGGCCGCCGTTAAGCGGAAAGGATCAACCGTACCATCAGGTACTTTAACCGCACCAATAAGATTAGGATTCACCGAAGGCTCTAAGCGAATAGCTTCTTCAGGTGAAATGGCTTGAGCATCAATACCTGCCGCTTGGCAAGATTGAATAAAGGTTTGTTGGAATTCTAACGAATCTTCAGGGAGAGTAATAAAAAGGCCATCCGTTTTTTCAACACAATGACGAGCGACCCGTTTTAAGATCATGTTTTCTTCTATACACTCACGCGCTGATTCCGGATCGGTCACTGCATAGCGTGCGCCACTATGTAATAAACCATGGTTTCGACCGGTTGCACCGGTTGCGATATCGTGTCTTTCCAGTAGGATACAGCGTAATCCACGACGAGCACAGTCTCTTGCCATGCCTGCCCCCGTAGCTCCACCGCCGATAATAATGACATCTGTTTCTGTCACTGGTGAACCGCTCATCATAGAGATGCCCTCTCACATTACATTCAGCAAACGCTTAATTATTCTTTAACGTTAATTATAGTGTATAAGATACACAAAAAATGTGGTTAATGTTTGATAATGAGCAAAAACGAAAGAGAAACGCTCATGAGTGAAAAATTAAAACGACATATGTGATACTAATCACAAATTATTTACCAGAAAGTGTTTCATAAAGTTAACATATCACTCAAAATTACACATCTTGAAAAATTATTCGACAACTGAGTATTACTTCACAGTAAATTTGCTTCAACAAGTTTACTATTACGTTCGTTAAAGAAAATTTTTTGATTACTTTGTTGTTCGTTTTGTCATTGTTTAATATCAACATATTAAAATAAAAGCCATCGGAGGCTAATATGTTAAGTCTGTTTAGACCTGCGCCGCATAAAGCGCGTCTGCCAAAGGAACAGATAGATCCTGTCTATCGCCGTTTACGTTGGCAAATCTTTATGGGGATTTTCTTTGGTTACGCTGCTTATTATTTAGTAAGGAAAAACTTCGCTTTAGCAATGCCTTACCTCGTAGAAGAGGGATTCTCTAAAGGGGATCTGGGTTTTGCTTTATCAGGGATCTCGATTGCTTACGGTTTCTCTAAGTTTATCATGGGGTCATTCTCTGACCGTGCTAACCCGCGTTACTTCTTACCCGCAGGTCTTATTCTTGCATCCATTGTGATGTTAATTATGGGCTTTGTGCCATGGGCAACTTCGAGCATTATGATCATGTTCGTGCTGTTGTTCCTGTGTGGTTGGTTCCAAGGTATGGGTTGGCCTCCTTGTGGACGTACCATGGTTCACTGGTGGTCACAAAAAGAGCGTGGCGGTATCGTCTCTATTTGGAACTGTGCTCATAACGTCGGTGGTGGTTTACCGCCATTGCTGTTCCTGTTAGGTATGGCATGGTTTAACGACTGGAAAGCAGCATTATATATGCCAGCATTCGCGGCTATTTTAGTAGCGATGATTGCGTTTGCATTAATGCGCGATACACCACAATCTTGTGGTCTACCTCCTATCGAAGAATATAAAAACGATTATCCACCTGATTATAAAGAAACAGACGAACAAGAACTGACAGCAAAAGAAATCTTTATGAAGTATGTTTTCCCTAACAAACTTCTGTGGATGATTGCAATTGCTAACGTATTTGTTTACTTACTTCGTTACGGCGTATTGGACTGGTCTCCGACTTATCTTCGCGAAGTCAAAGATTTCGCCATGGATAAATCCTCATGGGCATACTTCTTATATGAATACGCAGGTATTCCAGGCACACTGCTGTGTGGTTGGATGTCAGATAAAGTGTTCAAAGGTAACCGTGGTGCAACTGGGGTATTCTTTATGACCTTAGTAACCATTGCCACTATCGTATTCTGGATGAACCCAGCAGGTAACCCGAACATTGATATGGCATGTATGTTAATCATTGGTTTCTTAATCTATGGTCCTGTTATGCTAATTGGTCTGCACGCCCTTGAATTAGCGCCGAAAAAAGCTGCGGGTACCGCTGCGGGCTTCACCGGTCTATTCGGTTACTTAGGGGGTTCTGTTGCGGCAAGTGCTATCGTAGGTTACACCGTTGACTACTTCGGTTGGGACGGTGGCTTTATGGTCATGATCGGCGGTAGTGTATTATCTGTTGTGTTATTACTTATCGTGATGATAAATGAAACCAAACACAAACGTGAAATGTCACAGAAGTATGAATAATCATTAACTGATTATTTATGAAATTGATTAAATCTCATCTCTAAAAATCAAGCCACATCAACTTTCTGATGTGGCTTTTTTATTGCCAACTGTACATAGCTTTATTGTACGAAAATGAAAATGGAGCAACTTTATGAGTACACCTTTCAAACTGAAACCGTTAGTGGCGGGCGTTCTTTTAACTCTATCTTTAAGTACAATCGCACAAGCAGCAAGCGATAAAGTAGTGATTGCCCATCGTGGTGCCAGCGGTTATTTACCTGAACACACCTTACCTGCCAAAGCACTCGCCTATGCACAAGGTGCCGATTATCTAGAACAAGATCTGGTGATGACAAAAGATAACCAACTGGTTGTCTTGCATGATCACTATCTCGATCGTGTCACCGATGTTGCTGAACGCTATCCAGACAGAGCAAGAAAAGATGGCCGTTACTATGCTATCGATTTTACTCTTGATGAGATCAAAGGACTGAAATTTACCGAAGGTTTCGATATTGTTGACGGTAAAAAAGTCCAAAGTTATCCAAATCGTTTCCCAATGGGAAAATCCGATTTTCGAATCCACACTTTCCAAGAAGAAATTGAGTTTATCCAAGGCTTAAACAAATCAACAGGACAAGATATTGGTATTTATCCTGAGATCAAAGCACCTTGGTTTCATGAACAAGAAGGGAAAGACATTACTAAAAAAGTTCTCGAAGTCTTAAAACAGTATGGCTATACCCAAAAGAGCGATAATGTTTATCTACAATCCTTTGATCCTAACGATCTAAAACGCATTAAAACAGAATTGATGCCACAAATGGGGATGGATTTAAAACTGGTTCAGTTAATCGCTTATACCGATTGGAATGAGACATATGAAAAACAACCAGATGGCACATGGACAAACTACAGTTATGACTGGATGTTTAAACCTGGCGCCATGAAAGAAATTGCGACTTATGCTGATGGCATTGGCCCTGATTATCATATGTTAGTAGAAGAAGACTCGACACCAGATAAAATCACCTTAACCGGTATGGCCGCCGATGCTCATGCCAACAAGTTAACCATTCATCCATTTACGGTACGAGTGGATAAACTACCTAAATATGCCAAAGATGGCGATCAGCTTTATGACATTATTTATAACCAAGCGGGTGCCGAAGGGGTATTTACTGATTTCCCTGATTTAGGGGTTAAGTTCTTACAAAAACAAGCTAAATAACCTTTATTTCTGTTATCCTGCTCTTATCAATAAAGGGCAGGATAATTTCCCTTGAGTTGCTCTGCTACTCTCACCGTGTCTCATAGTGAAAATCGCTCCGATTATCCATACGCTTTACTCGTTTGTTATCACAGTATATTGTGTTTTAGGCTAATTTTATGCTCGTTTAAATGCTCGTTTACCAATTTTTCGTATTTTTCCATATTATTCATATTAAAAAAGAGAGCCTAAACTCTCTTTTTAATCTGATTAGCAAATAAATTATGCTCTATAAACAGGGAAAGCAATCACATCACTAATGCGCTCAACACCGAGTGCGAGCATAATCAGGCGATCAACGCCTAAAGCAACCCCTGAACATTCAGGTAATCCAGCTTCAAGCGCAGCTAAAAAACGCTCATCAATAGGTTGTTCAGGTAATCCCATGGCAACACGTTGACGATTATCACGTTCAAAACGAAGACGTTGCTCTTTAGCATCCGTTAATTCACGAAAACCATTTGCTAACTCAACACCTTTAAAATAGACCTCAAATCGCTCTGCAACACGATGATCTTCTGAGCTAATTTCAGCAAGGGAAGCTTGTGAAGCAGGAAAATGATAGATAAAGGTTGGTTTTTCAAGACCAATATGAGGCTCTACACCTGACACAAAAAGTAATTGCAGTAGCGTATCTCTATTTTCTTCTGTGTCAGCAATATTTGATAAATCAAGCTTTGCCGCAACCTCACGTAACTTTTCTTTATCTGCAGATAAAGGGTCGATATCGAGATAGCGCAAAAAGGCTTGTTGATATGAGAGCGATTCAGACGCTTCACAATCAAGCACTTCTTGTAATAAATCATCGACTTCATTCATCAACCGGTACATATCAAAACAAGGTCGATACCATTCAAGCATCGTAAATTCCGGATTATGATATCTACCGGCTTCCTCGTTACGGAAGCAACGCCCCATTTGATAAATTGGCCCACTGTTCGCCGCTAATAGACGCTTCATATGGTATTCAGGACTGGTCATTAAATATAACTTTAGCCCTTGAGAAGCACCAGGCCCCACAAATTGGGTTTCAAATGGGCATAGATGAATATCGGTAACGGTAGCCTGACTCATCATCGGTGTTTCAACTTCTAAAACACCACGATCAGCGAAAAAACGCCTAATATTACTGACAATTTTCGCCTTTTTCAGTAAGTTGGCGATTGAGGCGCTTGGCTGCCAATCCGCGATTTCACTCATGAACGAAAAACTCCAACAGAAAACAAAGCGTGCAGTTTACTCGCATCCTCTTCAACAGACAAATTTCTTCCAGAAAAGATGTACCATATTTTCATTCCCACCAATTATATTGATTAAATATCGACAAACATATAAATTCAATCAATACAATTCTACAAATCATCTACTTTTTTTGCGTTTTTTCGTCACTAGCAATAGCACGTCTATCCCAAGCCAATAACGATAACAACTTTTTATGTCACTAATAGCGCAACGGTGTATCAAAAATAAAAATTAGAATAATTCTCTTTCTCAATTAAGTTCAACAATAAACTCATATTTTTCTTATATAGAATAAGTCTATTTTTTATCAATTTTAAGCACTATTTAATATTTAGCAGCGTTAAGTTTGATGGCTATTATAATCCTTA